>NZ_JBZVGZ010000008.1:0-117030 GCF_058630335.1 Halorubrum sp. SD41 | reverse complement strand
CGCCCTGCGGGCGTTCGCGGCGTCCCTCGCGGGCTGGCTCGCGGCCGCCGGTGGCGGCCGCTCGCAGGCGCGCCACCGCCTGCCATTTATAAGCGATCGTCGCCGTCGCTCACGGCTATTTAAATACCACACCGCGGCCGGCGATCTGCGATACTCACTGCCGTAGTTCTTCATGTGGTACCGTTCGGCGCGCTACTGTTTCAGAGGGAAGCCCGGTCGCGATAGCCGACTGTAGCTGAGCCTGCGGGTCGTGAATCGGTACCGACGCTCACGCTCGCTTTTTAATTGTCGGAGCGACCGTGGCGGCATGCCCGACGCCTTCGGACGCGCGATCTACGATCACCACCGCGGCGAGCGGACGGAACCGCTCTACCAGGGCGACGGCGAGGAGACGCGCGAGCACCCGATCGAGGACTTCTACTTCTCCGAGTTCGACCCCGAGAGCGACGCGGGTTCGTGGCTCGCGTCCCGGCTGGACGGGCCGCTCGTCGACCTCGGCGCCGGCGCGGGGCGCCACGCGCTGCGCTTCCAAGAGCGGTTCGAGACGGTGGCCGTCGAGCCCAGCCCGGCGCTCGTCGAGACGATGCGCGAGCGCGGCGTCCGCGACGCCCGAGAGGGAGACATGTTCGCGCTCCGGGCGGCGTTCGAGCGCGACCGGTTCGCCTCCGCGCTCGTGATCGGCACGCAGGTCGGCCTGTCGGGGTCGACGCGGGGGCTCTCCGCGTTCCTCGGCGACCTCGCGTTCGTGACGACACCGGATGCGACCGCCATCGTCGACTGCTACGATCCGAGCCACCCCGGCGCCGCCGACCTCCTCGGCTACCGCGCGGACCCGATGCCCGGGCTCGCGGGCCGCGTCATGTGGTTCGCGTACGACGGCGAGCGGGACCCGACGCTCCGGTTTACGCTGTTCTCGCCGGACCGACTCCGCGAGGCGGCGGTCGGGACCGGCTGGGCGGTCGAGGCGGTCGGCCGCGAGGGGTCCGGCGACGGCCCGCACTATCGGGCCGCGCTCCGGAAGCGGTAGGCGGTCGCGACGCACGGACCGCGGGCCGAGGAGTCGCGCGCCCTACCACGCGGTCAGGGCCGCGCGGCCGTGGTCGGACGCGAGCACGCCGAGGAAGGCGATGACGCCGGTGATCGCGAACGCGCCGCCGACGTAGAAGACGGAGCCCATGCTCACCTCGACCATCAGCCAGCCGGCGATGAGCGGCCCGGCCACGGAGCCCGGCCGCCACACCAGCTCGCGGATGCCGAAGCTGGAGGCGACGCTGCCGTCGTCGGTCCCCTCGTCGGCGAACAGCGCCATGCTCGCCGGCTCGCGGAAGGAGTCCGCGACGCCGAGCAGCCCCGAGAGGGCGACGAGCGGGAGGTACGCCGGCGGGAGTTCGCCGAGGATCGGGAGCGTCACGCCCGCGCCGAGCGCGGTCCCGATCGCGGCCGAGAAGGGGATCGCCATCGCGATCGCGCCGTAGGCGCCGCCGCCGGCGAAGACGAACAGCGACCGGCCGTACGCGTCGGAGAGCCGGCCGGTGAACAGCTGGCCGACCATGTTGGTCGCCTTCTCCGCGGTGACCGTCACCGCGACGGCGGTCGCGCCGACGGCGAGCCCCCCGGAAGCCAGCTCGGTCCCGGCGTAGATGGGGACCCAGGTCCGTACCATCGTCACCGCGAAGGCGTACTGGGCGCGGAACGTCGAGATGGTCAAGATTTTGCGGTTCACTGCGAGGTCGCTGAACGGGAACCCGTCGACCCGCGTGGGGTCGCCGTCGAGCATCCCCCACGTGACGAGCCACGCGGCGATCATCAGCGCCGTGACGATCGCGAACACCGGCCCGAAGCCGACGGCGTCGTACACCGCGCCCGCCCCGAGCGACCCGAGGATCGAGGCCGCGAACGAGGCGGCGTTCGCCTTCCCGATCTTGTCCGCCCGCGTGCCGGCGCCGGCGATCTGCCCGACCAGCGAGAGCGTCATCAGCCCCGCGCCGGTGACGACGAGCCCTTGGAGCGCGCGGACGAGAATGAACGACCCCGACGAGTCGACGAGCGGAAACAGCGCGTACACCCCAGCGCCGGCGCCGAGCACGCCGAGCAGCACGAGGCGCTTGTCGAACCGGTCGCCGGCCCACGCGAGCGGGACCACGGCGACCGTCTGCGCGAGCGTGAACCCGGTGGTGTACATCCCGATGACGAACCCGGCCGACACCGTGACGCCGAGCACCGTCGTCGCCTGCGGGTCCAAGGCGTTGATGTACGTCGGCAGCAGCGTCAACAGCGTGATGAACCCGAACCCCTCGGCGAACCGGGTGAGGTAGAGCGCCCAGAACTGCGATCGGCTCGTCCGGTCGGCCGCGCCCGCGTTGCTCACACCGGATCGGGGCCGACCGATTCAAAAGGAATTTCGATTCGAAGCCGCGCGTCGCGGGGCGCCGAAGGTATTTCCCGGTCGGCGTCGTCGGGCCGGGCATGGGCGACCGCGCCTGCGACCGGGCGTTCTGTCCGGAGTGCGACTTGGCCGTCTCCCGCGCCGACGAGACGTGTCCGGAGTGCGGCGCGCCGATGGGGGGCCGTGACGACGCGACCACCGACGATGCCACCACCGGCGACGCCACCACCGGCGACGCGTCGACCGACGACGCGTCGACTGGAGGGTGACGCGGCCGCTGCTCGCGCCGCCGCGCCGCCACCCCGGCTCGCTCACATCGTGTCGGCGTACTTGTCCCGGCGGTAGAGGTCGATCTCGTGGGCCGAGGAGCCGGGGCGCGACGCCGCGAAGGCGATCGCCTCGGCGACCTCCTCGGGTTCGGTGACGCTGCCGGGCTCGAACCGCTCTTCGAAGGGCTCGCCCTCTTCGCTGCCGAACTCGGTCCGGACCTCCGAGGGGTTGACGACGGAGACCGCCACGCCGTCGTCGCCGGCCTGCGCCGCGACGCTGTGGGCGAACCCGCGGATCCACCACTTCGTCGCGGCGTACACGGGGTTGAACGATCGGGGGAACTCCCCGGCGAAGCTGCCGACCGCGACGAGCGTCCCCTCGCTCTCCCTGAGGTGCGGGAGCGCCTCGCGCGTGAGGAAGAACGCCCCGTCGACGTTCGTCTCCTGCATCGCGAAGTACTCCTCGTCGGTCATCTCCGCCACGTCGCTCCCGCGGGCGAGCCCCGCGTTGACGACGGCGACGTCGAGGCCGCCGAACGCCTCGACCGCGGCCTCGACCGCCGCCGCCGAGGTGGCCCTCTCGCGCACGTCGCCGTCGGCGACGACCGCCTCGACGCCGTACTCCGCCCGCACGTCGTCCGCGACCGCTTCGAGCGCCTCGCGCCGCCGCGCGACGAGGACGAGGTTCGCGCCGCGCTCCGCGAGCGCGTGCGCCGTCGCTTCGCCGATTCCCGAGCTCGCTCCGGTGATCACCGCCGCCGCGCCGTCGAGGTCCGTCATGGGCGTCCGATCGGCGGCGGGGCTGATAAACGTCGGCGTCGTGCCCGAGCGCGTCGGGACGGGGCACCGTCCAGCGGTCAGAAGTCGTCGTCGGTACTCACGTGGAGGCCGACGAAGCGCCACCCGTCGTCCCGGCGGACGAGCGTCCCGCTCCACCGGGTGTCGAACTCGCGGCGTCGCCCCGACTCCGCGTCCGTCCACGCCATCGCGACCGCGTCGCTGAACCACGCGTGGTCGTCGCGCTCCGTGACGCGGAGCTCGCGGCTGGTCACGCGCCAGTCCGTCGTGGTCTCGGTCTGCGTCCGGAGCCCCTCGCGGATCCGGTCGGCGCCGACGAGCCGCTCCGAGACGCCGAACTTGGCGTACGGGTCGTCGCCGTCGCGCTCGTCGGCGACGTACGGCGCCAGCGGGTCGCCCGCCCGGAGCGCGTCGTAGTACGAGCGGACGGTCTCGCGTGCGTTCATACGGGGCGCCACGCGCTCGGCGGAGAAGTGTTTCGGGGTCGCCGGCGGACCGCACTCTCGGGCCCCGGTCCGTCCGCGCCGTCGGACCGCGCTCCCGTCTCAGTCCACCGGACAGCGGTCGATCCCGAGGGCGCGGTACAGCAGGCATCGCCGCGTGGCGCCCTCGACGACGAGCACGGCGCCGGCGACCGCGAGCCCGACGGCGGAGACGACGGGCACGCTGACGTCCGTCGTCGCGACGAGCACCGCGAGGATCGCGACGGCGACGCCGCCGACGATCCGTGCTGCCGCGTCGATTCGGCCCACGTTTCGTTTCACATCGGTATCTGGGTGCTGCGCCGGAAAAGCGTTGAGTCAGGCGAAAAGTCAGTATCGACCCGCCTTGTGCGGCAGTGAGCGAAGCCGCCGGCCTCGTTGACTGTGATCGTATGAGATATTTTTGTCGATATCACTCTGTAAGAAGAGATTCTCAGACCGCCGCGGGCCCCTCGCCAGCGTCGCTCACGACGAGTTCCACGTCGAGACGGATACGCTCGTACGGGAGGAACGGTCGCTTGGCGCGGTCGCCGTCTTCGACGAGGAACACGATTCCGTAGTCGGCTAGGAGGGTAACGTCGTCGTGGACCGTCTTGTAGTTGCGGTCGAGCGTCTCGGCGAGCGCGCTAATGCTCTCGGCGGCGCCGTCGACGTCCAGCAGCGTCTGAAGCACCTCGATCCGCCGGTCGGTGAGGATCTTCCGGAGCTCGCCGACCGTCCCGAACGACACCACCGCGGGTCGCGCCTCGCCGTCGTCGACCGCCTCGACCGCATCGAGCGTGTCCTCGAACGCCTCGTCGAACGACTCGACAGTGAGACGGAGGACTGCCGGGTGCGGGCGGTCGCGAGGGTCGCTGTACTCGTCGGGCCAGCCGTCGTGGTCGTGGTCAGTCATGGGTGTTCTCCGTGTCCGCCAGCGCCGCGATCTCGTTCAGGAACCGCGTCACGTGAGCCGCGAGACCGTGAAACTCGATTTCTGCGTCCTCGCCGAACCGAACGTGTCGGTGGTGCCAGCCGAGATTGTCGTCGTCGTGTGCGTCGTCGTACCTGAGCAGTTCGCCGGTTTCCGGGTGATAGTATTGAAACCGGTAGAACCACCCGTCCGGGTAGTCGTCGTCGCGGATCGCGAATATCTCGACGCGTCCCCCGGGGACGGCGCGGTTCAACTCGATCGGGCGGTGATCCGGCATTTCCCTTATTTATAACGTATGACCTCATACTACATAATTCTGATCGCGTTTCGCTCTCGGCGTTCTTCGAAGATCGCTTGAGCCGCATTCCCTTCGGCGTCGAGAACGACGTCGATCTGTTGCTCAACGCTGCTCATAACCCCACCCCTGGGCCGGTGAAAAAGCGCCGAAACCTGTCCGTAGAAGGTGGAAAACGGTTATATGAGGAGCGGGCCGGGCGCGATTGTGAACTACGAGAAGACGGTCGCTCGCTTCGCTCGCGCTGCGACTTCTCTACTTCAAATCGCTTCCGTCCGGTTCCCTCACCGCATCGCTGTCGCTCTGCGGTTCAGTGTACGGGCCGGGCGCGATTTGAACACGCGACCGACGGATTAAGAGTCCGTCGCTCTCCCTAACTGAGCTACCGGCCCTCACGAGTTCGTATCCGGGTCACGGTAAAAGGCCTTTTCATTCGACCCCGTCGCCGCCGGGCGGATACCGGTCGAATCGCACGAATGCGGCTGTGTCGCATTCTCGATCGGGAGGGCGAAGCCGCCGCTCTTCGCGGCTTCGTTGACGGGGGTCGACGGCGAGAGCGCACTCGTTAAGTGTCGTGCCGCGGAAATCCCTCCAATGAGTAGTGGGGCATCCGGATCCGCGCGGACCCGGTACGCGATCCTCGGCTGTGGGAGCGTCGGGCACGCCGTCGCTGAGGAACTGACCGAGCGCGGGAAGGACGTCCTCATCCTCGACCGCGACGAGAGCCGGGTCGAGGCTCTGCGCGACCAGGACCTCAACGCCCGGGTTCAGGACATCGCCGAGCCGGACGTCGTCGAGGAGCTCGACGACCGCGACATCGTGCTGATCCTCGCCAGCGACGTGGAGGCGAACAAGGCCGCCGTCTCCGCGGTCAGGGAGACCGGCGGCGACCACTACGTCGTCGTCCGGGCGTCGGACCCCGTCAGCGAGGACGAACTACGCGAGCGCGGCGCGGATGTGGTGATCAACCCCTCGACGGTGATCGCGGACAGCGCGCTCCAGTCGCTGGAGACGGGCGAGCTGGAGTACATGGCCCGCCAGCTCGCGGAGATAATCGAGGAGGGCGGCGACCGGATGGCGATCCTCACCCACGACAACCCGGAGCCGGACTCGATCGCGTCCGCGACCGCGCTCCAGGCGATCGCGGAGGCGTTCGGCGTCGACGCCGACATCATCTACTCCGGCGACGTCGGCCACCAGGAGAACCGGGCGTTCGTCAACCTCCTCGGGATCGACCTGCTCGAACGCGGCGAGGCGCCGCCGCTCTCGGAGTACGAGACCGTCGCGGCCGTCGACCTCGCCAAGGCCGCCGCCGAGGACCTCGACCTCGGGGTCTCGATCGACATCTACCTCGACCACCTAGAGTCCGAGGTGCCGTTCGACGCCCGGTTCGTCGACGTGCGGACCAACGTCTCCTCGACGTCGACGATCCTCACGAAGTACCTCCAGGAGTTCGACCAGTCGCCCTCCGAGGCGGTCGCGACCGCGCTCCTCTACGGGATCCGCGCCGAGACGCTCGACTTCAAGCGGGACACGACCCCCGCCGACCTGACCGCCGCCGCGTACCTCCACCCGTTCGCGAACCACGACACGCTCGAACAGGTGGAGTCGCCGTCGATGAGCCCGGAGACGCTCGACGTGCTGGCGGAGGCGATCCAGAACCGCGAGGTCCAGGGGAGCCACCTCTTCTCGACGGCGGGATTCATCCGCGACCGCGAGGCGCTCGCCCAGGCGGCTCAGCACCTCCTCAACCTGGAGGGGATCACGACGACGGCCGTGCTGGGTATCGCCGACGAGAAGATCTACCTCGCTGCGCGCTCGAAGGACATCCGGCTGAACATCGGCAACGTCCTCGACGAGGCGTTCTCGGAGATGGGCGACGCCGCCGGCCACTCGACGCAGGGGTCGCTTTCGATTCCGCTCGGCATCTTCACCGGCATCGAGGCCAGCGGCGAGAACCGCGACACGCTCCTCCACCTCACCGAGGAGGCGGTCCGCCGGAAGCTGTTCGACGCGCTCGGCGTCGAGGGCGGGAGCGGCGACGGCTCGAACGGGTCCTGAGCCGCTCGACCGCCGGCCTCCAAGGATCCCCGTTCGACGCGGTCGTTTTCCCGTTCGCGGCCGTAGCGCTGACGACCGCACCGCATGTACGTCCCCGACGACCCGCCGGCGAACTGCCCCGCCTGCGGCGCCCCGTACGACTCCGTCTCGCGACACGCCGACGGCTTCGTGGCGAACCTGCTCGACAACGAGCGCTACCGACGGGTGTGTTTCTACCCCGCGACCGACGACGGCGACCCCGCCTTCGACTGCTACCACCACACGCACGGGCAGGCCGGGACCGACTGACGGGTCCGGCACGGACTGACGGGCCCGGTACAGACTGACGGGGTCGGTCGGAGCCGGATTCGTCGGAGCGGACGGCCGACCGCAGAGCCCGCTTAGAAGTCGTCGCCCTCGGTGATCGAGGTGTGCGAGCCGATCAGCGCGCCGGAGAGGTCGACCCCCTCCAGGGTGGCGCCCGTGTCGATCACGGAGTTGCGGACCTCGGAGTCGGTGATCGTCGCGTCCTCGAAGACGACGGCGCGGTCGAGCGTCGAGTCCGTGACCGTCGCGCCCGACATGACGTGGACCACGTCGCCGAGGTCGCTCCCCTCGACGGTCGCGTCGTCGGCGACGAGCGCCCCGCCGTCGAGGGCGTACTCGACGGCGTCGAGGTAGCTGTCGGCGGTGCCGATGTCGAACCACGCGCCGTCGAAGGTGTACGCGTGGACCGGCCCCCGCTGCTGGAGCCACTGGAGGAACCAGCCCGGCTCGTCCGGGTTGTTGTCGTCGTCGAGGTACGTCGTGAGCTTCGGGAGCGTCTCCGCTGGGAACGCGTAGCAGGCGATGGAGACGAGCGTCGACTGCGGGTCCTCGGGCTTCTCCTGGAAGTCGACCACCTCGTCGCCGTCGAGCTGGACGAGCCCGTACGACTTCGCGCGCTCGCGGTCGCCGACGTCGTAGGCGGCCAGCGTCGGCGTCCCCTTCTCGTGGAAGAAGTCGGCGAAGTCGCCGAGATCGAAGCTGATCATGTTGTCGCCGGCGACGACGATCAGGTCGTCGTCGACGCCCTCGCGGTCGACGAGCTGTTCGAGCGCTCCCACGACGCCGAACTTCTCGTCCTCCTCGACGGTCTCCTCCACCGAGAGCGTCGGCTTTTCGAAGGGGCTGTCGTCTAGGTACTCCGCGAACGTGTCGGCGAAGCGCTCGTTCGTCGAGACGAACACCTCGTCGACCCGGTCGTCGGCCTCCAAGTCCTCGAATATCTCGTCGATGACGGTGTTGTCGCCGACCGGCAGGAACATCTTCGGTCGGTGTTCGGTGATCGGCCAGAGTCTGGTCGCGTAGCCACCCGCGAGTACGACGGCTTTCATACCCCTCCCGTCTCACCCCGGTGACATACCTCTTGTGCCCGCGTCGTCGTCCCGCCCGCTCGCACGGCCGGCGTCGTGCGTCGCCGACCCCGAGCGCCCGCGCCGCGATCCCCGACGGTTATACTCGCCGCGCCGCGAGGGGTCCGCATGGAGACGACGCGCCAGCGGATCGCCGACGCCCTCCGCGAGGCCCCCCGGACCGCGAGCGACCTCGCCGAGACGCTGTCGCTGCCGACGCCCGTCGTGTACGAACACCTCGAACACGTCTCGCGGTCGGTGGCGGACGGCGACCGACCGAGCGGCGACGGGAGCGGGAGCGAAGGCGAGGAGTTCCTCGTCGCGCCGCCGACCTGCCGGGAGTGCGGGTTCGACGGCTTCGACGACCCGGTCAACGACCCGTCGCGGTGTCCCGAGTGTAAGAGCGAGCGGATCGAGGAGCCGGCGTTCGTGATCCGATAGCGGGAGAGGGCGGGCCGCGACCGCAGAGCGGCGCGCCTACAGCTCGTCGAGCAGCGTCGCGGCCGCCGCCGACGAGGAGCCCGGGCCGCGGGCGGTGATCAGGTCGCCGTCGACCGTGACGCTCTCGTCGGCGTCGAGCTCGGCGTCGAAGTCGGCGCCCGCGAGGGCGACCTCGTCTTCGACCCAGTACGGGAGCTTCCGGCCGTCGGGCATCACGTCGTCCTCGTCGACGATGTCCGCCTCCCACTCGTTGGGGAACCCGGTGATTGCGCGCCCCTCGACGAGCGGCGTCCCGTCGGCCTCGTTCGTGAACGCGAGGATCCCGACCGCGTGGCAGACGACCAGTGCCACGCCCGCCTCGCCCGCGACCGCGTCGAGCAGCAGCTGACGGGCGTGGCGGTCCTGGTTCACGTCCCAGACGGTGCCGTGGCCGCCGGGGAAGACGACCGCGTCGTAGTCGGCGGCGTCGACCGTCGCGATCGGCTCCGGGTCGTTGAGCTCGGGGTGCTCCTCGTCGACCTCGCGGAGCTCCGCGACTCGCTCCTCGCCCCCGGCGGCCTCGGGGTCGAGCGAGCGCTCGTCGACGACCGGCGGCGACCCGGACGGGGTCGCGACGGTCACGTCGACGCCCTCCGCCTCCAGCGTCGTCAGCGGCTCGATACACTCCTCGGCCCAGTACCCCTCCTCGCTCACGACGAACAGCGCTTCAGTCATGTGTACCCCACTGTTCGTGACCTCGACATAAAAGGCGCCCGCGCCCGGCAGCGACGAGGGACGGCGCGAGGCTTATAAACAAACACTGCGGTGCGGTCGGCGCGTGCCCGTGAGCGGCCGCCCTCGGCGGCCGCGAACGGCACCGCGCGAGGGAGTCGGGCGCCCGGAGCGAAGCGGAGGGCGGCCGACGAGGCTGGGGAGGTGAGAGGTGCGGTCGCTGTGCGGGGCGGGACTCAAAGGGGCAGCCGTGAGGGCGGCGCAGGCGACGCAAGCACTGGAAGGAGCGAACGGAGTGAGCGACTGAAGCGCGCAGCGAGCGTGCGCCGCCCTCACGGCTGGGGCTTTGAAGGTGTTCGCCGTTGATCCGCAGTCAGCCATTTATAAGCAGGCGGATGGGGCTTTGAAGGTGTTCGCCGTTGATCCGCAGTCAGCCATTTATAAGCAAGCGGCTGGGGCTTTGAAGGTGTTCGCCGCCTCTACGTAGTCGAGTATTTATAAGCGGATACCCGAAGGTTTCGCGGGTTTTACCGCGGCGCTGCTCCGAACGACTTATTCGTCGCCCTGCGCGTCGACAATCACGACCTCGCCGTCCTCGACGGTGACGTTGATCAGCGTCTTCACGTTGTAGTCGGTGCCGTCCAGTTCGTTGTCGCCCGCCTTCTTGATCACGGCGACGACGTCGACGACGTCCGCGCCGACCTCGTCGGTGAGCGCGTCGAGGATGGCCTTCATCGTGCCGCCCGTCGAGAGCACGTCGTCGAGCACGAGCACGCGGTCGCCCTCCTCGACGTCGTTGATGTACATTTCCGACTCGGAGTAGCCGGTCTCCTGGAACAGCGGCACCTCGCCGTCGAGGCCGTACTGGCGCTTGCGGATGACGACGAGGGGGATGTCGGTCATCAGCGAGAGCGCGGTGGAGATGTGGATCCCCATCGCTGCGGGGGTGACGATCTTGTCGACGTTCTCCAGCTCGGCCTTCCGGATGATCCGGATGACGATCTCCCGGAGCAGCTCCGGTTCGAGCATGGGGACGCCGTCGCTGATCGGGTGGACGAAGTACTGGTACTCGCCTTTCTCGATGATCGGCGCGTCGAGGAGCGACTGCCGCAACTGGTCCATGTCGCCGGTACTCGGGCGGATTAATAAAGCGTGGCGATCCCCCGATTCCGTGGACCTCGATCGCACGGTACAGGACACGGCACGCGACGAGCGATGACGCTCCAGCCAACACCGCCAAAGCCCCAGTCGCGAGGACTCGATGCGCTCGCTGTGCGCTTCACTCGGTCGCTGGCGCTCCCTCGTTCCAGTGCTTGCGTCGCGCGTCTTCGTCCTCGCGACTGCCCCTTTGAGTCCCGCCCAGCACAGCACCGCTCCGCACCTCACGCCTCCCCAGCCTCGTCGCTCACGCCCTGCGGGCGTTCGCGACTCCCTCGCGCGTGCTCCTCGCAGCCGCCTTCGGCGGCCGCTCGGAGGCGCGCGCCAACCACTGCGGTTCGAGCCTCGTCCTACTCGAACTCCGGCTCGCGCTTCTCTAAGAACGCCGCCATCCCCTCGCGCTGGTCGTGCGTGCCGAACAGGCCGGCCCACGCCCGGCGTTCGAGGGCCAGCCCGGTCGACGCCGAGCCCTCGCCGGCCGCGTTGAGCGCCTCCTTCGCGGCGCGCAGCGCGGTCGCGGGCTTCGCGGCCAGCTCGCCCGCCAGCTCGTCGATCCGGTCGTCGAACTCGGCGTCGGCGACGACCTCGCCGACGAACCCGACCTCGGCCGCCTCGGCCGCGTCGATGCGCTCGCCGAGGAAGATCAGCCGGCGGGCGACCTCGTCACCGACCAGTGCCGGGAGCCGCTGGGTGCCGCCCCAGCCCGGGATGATCCCCAAGTCGATCTCCGTCTGTCCGAGCACCGCGCTCTCGGCGGCGACCCGGAGGTCGCAGGCGAGCGCGAGCTCGCAGCCGCCGCCGAAGGCGTAGCCGTCGACCGCGGCGACCGTCGGCGCCGGAAACGTCTCGATCGCGTCGGCGACGCGGTGGCCGAGTTCGGCGTACGCCTGCGCCTCGGGGGTCGACATGTCGACCATGTAGGAGATGTCCGCGCCCGCGACGAACGCGTCGTCGCCCGCCCCGGCGATCACGAGGACGCGCGCGTCGCGGTCGGCGGCCTCGTCGAGCGCGCCCTCGATCGCTTCGAGCGTCTCGACGGTGAGCGCGTTGAGCTGTTCCGGTCGGTCGACGGTGATCGTCGCGACCCCGCGGTCGTCGACGTCGAAGGAAATGGTGTCTCGGCTCATACGCGCTCCGTCGCGGGGCGGCGTGAAAACGGTTCGGCAGGCGGATCCGGGCGTCCGGAAGCGAGTCGGCGGGCGATCGCGACGGTCGGCCGCGACCCGCCAGTCAGATCTCCTCGCGGCTGTCGATCCCGGTATAAATGAACCAAGCCGTCGTATACACGCCGACGAACAGCAGGTAGCCGACGATCAGCCCCCCGAGCTGTCGGCTCGCGAGCCCGTCGGGGAGCGTCCGCGAGAGGATCCCGAGCGCGAGCACGAAGACGACGAGGGAGAACAGCCCCGAGATGGCGTACACGCCGAGGTCCGAAGTGAGACGTTCGCGCACGCACCCACCAACGCGTTCCCGTTACATACCGCCATCGGTCGCGCGGCGGGCCGCTGATCTGTGGTCGTCCGACGCCGCCTCGACCGCCGACCGCCCTCGACCGTCCCCGACCGCCCTCGACCGTCCCCGACCGCCCTCGACCGTCCCCGACCGCCCTCGCCCGTCCCCGACCGCCGACCGCACCGTTGCGCGGATTGCAACCCCTATATGCCCCCGGCCACACGTGAGGGTATGAACGGGAACCGGTTCGGCCGACTCTTCCAGCTGACGACCTACGGCGAGAGCCACGGCGACGCGATGGGCGTCACCGTCTCCGGGGTGCCCGCGGGCGTCGAACTCGACGAGGAGGCCATTCAGGCGCAGCTCGACCGGCGCAAGCCGGGCCAGTCGATGATCACCACCTCACGGGGCGAGCCCGACGAGGTCGTCGTCAACTCCGGCGTCCAGGACGGCTACACGACCGGGACGCCGATCGGCATGGTGATCCAGAACAAGGACGCCCGCTCGGGGAAGTACGAGCCGTACGTCACGGCGCCGCGCCCCTCGCACGGCGACTACACCTACTCCGCGAAGTTCGGCACGCGCAACTGGGGCGGCGGCGGGCGCTCCTCCGCGCGCGAGACCGTCAACTGGGTCGCGGCGGGCGCGGTCGCCGAGCAGGTCCTCGACGCCTCCGATCACGACGTGGAGATTAAAGCCCACGTCAACCGCATCGGCGACGTCGAAGCCGACGCGGTGAGCTTCGAGCAGCTCCTCGCGAACAGCGAGGAGAACGACGTGCGCTGCGCCGACCCCGAGGCGGCCGCGGAGATGCAGGAGCTGATCGAGGAGTACCAAGAGAAGGGCGACTCCATCGGGGGCTCCATCTACTTCGAGTGTCGCGGCGTCCCGCGCGGGCTCGGCGCGCCGCGCTTCGACGGGTTCCCGAGCCGGCTCGGCCAGGCATTGTTCGCCATCCCGGCGACGACCGGCGTCGAGTTCGGCCTCGGGAAGGAGGCCGTCGACGTCACCGGCAGCGAGCGCAACGAGGACTGGACGTTCGACGACGGCGAGTCGTTCGACCACGTCGAGAGCGACGAGGGCGACCCCGTCCCGGAGGGGAACGACCACGGCGGGCTCCAGGGTGGGATCACCACGGGCGAGCCCATCTACGGCGAGGCGACGTGGCACGCGCCCACGTCGATCCCGAAGAAGCAGCGCTCGGCCGACTGGGAGACCGGCGAGGAGAAGGAGATCCAGGTCGTCGGCCGCCACGACCCGGTCCTCCCGCCGCGGGCGGTCCCCGTCGTCGAGGCGATGCTGTACTGTACGGTCCTCGACTTCATGCTGCTCGCCGGCCGGATCAACCCCGACCGCGTGGACGGGAACCCGGGCGAGTACGACACCGACTACCACCCGAGCAGTCCGGATAACGAGTAGCGGGCACTCGGGTTCCGGCGCGGCGTCTCACTCCTCCGGCGACCACTCGCAGGCGTCGCCCGCGGTGAGCTCGTTCTCGTCGACGTACGCAGAGAGGCACGCGTAGTTACAGAAGTAGGCGGGCGCGCCGCAGTCGGCGTCGCAGTCGCGCACGCAGACCGGATCGTGGTCGAAGATCCGCGAGCCGCAGTACGCGCACGTCTCGTCGGCGTCGGGCGTCGACACGGTCGTGGACATGTGCGACGCGACGCGTCCCGCCGGCGAAAGCGTTTCGCGGTCTGGCGCCCCGGCGACAACTCCGTTGCGGTCGCGGTCACACCGTCACGACGGCGTCGACGACGACGAGGAGGACGAACCCGACGAGGAACGCCGCGGTCGCGGCGTCGGCGTGCCCGTGGCCGTGCGAGGAGGGGATCAGCTCCCGGAACACGACCGCGAGCATCGCGCCCGCGGCGAACCCGGAGGCGACCGGGAACAGCCCCGTGGAGAGTCCGACGAGCCAGAAGCCGAACGCGGAGGCGACGACCTGCGGCGCGAACCCGGAGAGCGCGGTGTACCAGAGGACGCGTGCGTTCGACATCCCGGTCTCGGCCATCGGCACCGCGAACGCGAACCCGTCCGGGACGTTCTGCAGCCCGATCACCACGGCCAGCACGAGCGCCACCTCGTTCAACCCGGAGGCGAACGCGACGCCGATCGCCAGCCCCTCGGGCGCGTTGTGGAGGGTGATCGCCCCGCCGATGAGCAGCGCCTTCCGCAGCGAGGCCTCCATCCCGTCGGCGCTCTCGGCGGCGTCATCCGCGGCGGGATCGGAAGCGACCTCGCCGTCCGCGGGCGCGTCGGCGGTGGCGTCGCCGTGGACGGATCCGCCCGCGGCGTCGACCGGGTCCGCGGCCGGGAAGCCCATCGCGGCCGCGTCGGCGCCGGTCGCGCCCCCGTCCGGGAGCCACTCCCGGTACTGTGCGTGGATGTGCGGGATGAGGTAGTTCCCGCCGAGCAGGACGAGGCCGCCGACGAAGACGCCCGTCATCACCTCCGCGAGCGTCCCCTCCTCCAGCCCCGGAATCACGAGTCCGAACACGCTGGCCGCGACCATCAGCCCGGCGGCGAGCCCGAGCGCGGCGTCGTAGGTGCGGTGCGTCACTCGCGCTCGGAAGAAGACGGGGAGCGCGCCGAGCGCGGTCACGAGCCCGGCCGCGCTCGTCACGCCGATCATGGTCGCGAACGACGTCATGCGATCCGCATCCGCGCACGGGTTGATAAAGGGGGTGGACCGAGGGCGCGACGGCGGCCGGTCGCCCGGGCGGCTCGCACGCGCGACCTCGGCCAGTCAATGCGTCACGATTCTCCGGAGGTCGCCGCCGTACGCGGCGACCGCGACCGCGAGCGTCGCGAGCGCGCTTACCGGCAGCACCGTCAGCCAGCCCGCCGTGGTCCCGACGCCGAAGCGCACGCCCAGCCCCGCGGCGACCCACAGCGTCGCGGCCGCGCCGAGCACGAGGATCCCGCCCGTCACCCGACGGTCCTCGCGGCCGAGCGCGACGCCGCTCGTCGCGCTCCCGGTCGCGAGCAGGTGGAAGCCGAGCGCGAGCGGCCAGGCCCGGATCGACGGCGGGAGCGTCGCGAACGGTCGCGGCTGGTCGAGGAAGTACGCCCACACGGGGTACCCGCCGAGCCCGCTCCCGTCGCCGCCGAGCGTCACGAACCCCCAGAGGCTCACCAGCGTCGGGGCGTCGTCGCCGCCCGGAACGACCGCCATCGGGGCCGCGAGCAGCGCGACGACGAGGAGCCACTCGACGGCGCCGCTGACCGGCGTCGGGTCCGCGCTCTCCCGCGAGACGGATCGCGACGGCGGCTCCGAGGCCGGGCGCGAACCGCCGTCCGGTTGCTCCATGGGGGCGCTTCGACGCCCGGAAATAAGTATGGTCCGGACGGCAGCCTTCCGCTCGCCCGCCGCCCGTCAGGCGTAACCCGTCCCCGCCCGTAGCGCGCGTGTGAACACCGACGACGGCGGCCACCACGACGCGGCGGTCGACGCGCTGGCGGCCCGGGAGTACGAGCGCGCGGGGGACCGCTACACCCGCGGCGGGCGACGCGTGCTCGCGGACCCCCGCCCCGAGGTCGACCCCTTCGAGCCGGACGACAAGGGATGGATCGGGCAGGGACTCCAACAGCTGCTCGCGGCGACGGTCGCCTACCGGGTCGCCGGCGTCGACGAACGGGCGGCCCGCCGCGCGGCCGAGGGGATCGCCGCCGCCCGCGACTTCGAGTCCGTCCTCGCCGAGCCGGGACAGGGCGCCTGTCTCGCGGAGTTCGTCGCCGACTTCCGGGTCGCGGGCGGGCTCGGCGGCGCCGACGAGGCGTACGACGACGCCGCCGAGTGCTACGCGGCCGCGGGCGACGAGGTCGACTCCCCGCAGGCGCTCGCGACGACCCCCCTCTTCGAGGCCGCAGCGGCGACGATCAAGCAGGTCGCGCGTGGGCCAGCTGACGGCGAGATAGCGATAAAGTGGGAGGACCTCCACGGATCGGATCCGGGACGGCCCGGCGAGTTCCTCGCGCACCGCGCTCGGTTCAAGAAGCAGCGGTTCGCCGGGCTCGTCGAGCGCGCGGTCGACGACGCCCACCTCGCCGCGCCGCGGGGGACGACGGAGTACGACAACGAGAACCACCGCTGCCCGCACTGTGGGTCGAACCACGTGAACTGGGCGGGCACCCGAATCCTCTGTCTGCGGTGTTCGCGGCCGACAGAGGTGATCTGAGGGCGCGCGTCGCGGGCGACAGAGTAGGTCCCGTCCCTGCGACGGCCGTCAGCCCAGCAGGCTCTCGCCGTCGAACTCGTCGTCAGCGTCGACGTCCATCAGGTCGAGCAGCGTCGGCGTCACGTCGAAGAGGTTCGCGTCCGTCAGGTCGAGGCCGGGCTCGGTCGAATACAGCAGCGAGTTCTCGAACTTGTGCATCCCGTTGCGCGGACCCTCGGTGAAGACGGCCTCCTTGCCGGAGAAGCCGGACTTGAGATCGAAGCCGTCCGCGGGGATGACGACGAGGTCGGGGGCGATGTCGTCGTGGGCGCCGTCGAAGACGGTCTCGCCTTTCACGATCCGCTTGCACACCTGTCGGCCGTCGGGGCCGGTGAGCGATTCGAGGTCGTCGATGAGCTCCTCGCGCGTCGCCTCGTACTCGGACTCGGGGACGACGCCCTCCGGCTCGCGGCCCTCTAAGTTGAGGTAGAAGCGGCCGGGGATGAGCGAGTAGGCGCGCGTCTCGTCGTCGATGTCCGTCAGCGAGTCGTGGTCGTCGTCCGCGTACGAGAGCCACCCCTCGTCGGCGAGGAACTGGTTGAAGTTCACCTCCCACTCCAGCTCGGTGAACCCGTGGTCGGAGGCGACGACAAAGGTTGTGTCGTCGTCGAGCGAGTCGCGGATCTCGCCGATGTACCCGTCGAGCTTGCGGTAGAACTCGAGGAACTCCGCGGCGTACTCGCCGTCGTTTACGTAGTCACCGAACAGGAAGTGGTTCACGCGGTCGGTACTCATGAAGACGCCGAAGAAGAGGTCCCAGTCGTCCTCGTCGAGGTAGTGGGAGAACGCCTCGTAGCGAGCGTCGAGGGTGGCGTGCGCGTTCTCGACGAACTCCGTCTTGTCGTCGTCGTGGCCGAGCTTGGCGTTGACGTCGATTTTGTAGTCGAAGCCGTCGAGCGTCGCGCGCACCTCCTCGTCGCTCGCGGCCGCGTCGAGGTCGGGCGAGAGGAAGCCGGAGACCATCCGCTGGATCCGCGTCGACGGCGGGAACGTGACGGGGACGTTGAGGACGGTCGCGTCGCGGCCGGCGTCGGTGACGCGGTCCCACAGCCGTGTCGCCTCCACGTGGCGCCCGAGCGGGACGTACGTCTCGTAGGAGTCGCGCTCGCGGTCTTGGAAGCCGTACACGCCCGTCGCGCCGGGGTTCACGCCGGTCGTGAGGCTCGGCCAGCACGCGCTCGACTCCGGCGGGACGATGCTCTCCAAGCGCCCGCCGGAGCCGGTCTCGGCGATCTCGGTCAGGTTCTCGAAGACGTCGGGGTGGTCCTCGACGAGGTCGAGCGGTACGCCGTCGATCCCGAGGAAGACGACGCGGCCGTCGTCGTCGCCGCGGAGCCGGTCGAACAGACCCATGCCAGCCGGTTCCGGGGCGGCCGGCATATCCCTTGTGTTCCGGCGAATTTCGACCCCCGAGAGCGATTCAGAAAGCCTATTCGTCTCGACGGCGACAGCTACGCCGTATGAGCGACGACTTCCCGGCGAGCGTCGACGTCGATTACACCGACGGCGAGGGGGAGGCCCCCGAGGACTACCCGTCGATCCAGCACAAGATCGAGAAGGCGGTCGAGGTCACCCGCCGCGGCCTCGAACAGTACGACAACCCCGCGGTGATGTGGACCGGCGGCAAAGACTCCACGCTGACGCTGTACTTCATTAACCAGGTCGCCGAGGAGTACGGCTACGAGAAGCCCACCGCGGTGTTCATCGACCACTTCCAGCACTTCGACGACATCACCGACTTCGTCGAGCACTGGGCCGACGAGTGGGAGATCGACCTCGTCTACGCCCGCAACGAGGACGTCGGCGACTACGTCGCAGAACACGGCCTCGAACCGGGCGACGACATCCCGGTCGACGCGCTCTCGGAGCACAATCAGCACCACATCCGGGAGATTCTGGAGTTCGAGGAGGACTCGTTCCCGTTCCTGCTCGACACGTACGTCGGGAACCACCTGCTGAAGACGGTCGCGCTCAACGACGCCCTCGAGGAGTACGACATCGACGGCGTCATCTCGGGCGTCCGCTGGGACGAGCAGGAGGCCCGCGCCGACGAGACGTTCTTCTCGCCGCGCCACGACCCGGACCTGTTCCCGCCCCACGACCGCATCCAGCCCATCCTCCAGTTCGCCGAGGCCGACGTGTGGGAGGCGTTCTGGAACTTCGTGGTGCCCGACACCGTCGAGGCGTTCCCCGACGAGGGATACATCCCGCAGAGCGACGACGACCTCCCCGAGGGCGTCACGCAGGAGGACGTGCCCATCTCGCCGAAGTACTTCGCCGGGTTCCGCTCGCTCGGCAGCGAGGTCAGTACGGAGAAGACGACCGAGGAGCCCGCGTGGCTCCAGGACCTCGAGGGAACGACCGAGCGCGCCGGCCGCGCCCAGGACAAGGAGGACCTGATGGAGCGCCTGCGCGACCTCGGCTACATGTGATCGCCCCCGGGAACTGACTCTCCGACCCTCTTCTGGAACCCGACCTTCTTGTTCGTTCGCCTCAGTCGGATCGAAGATGACCGCGTATCGATTCCGCGTCAAGTTCGATTCGGACCCGACCGGCCTCTGGCGAGACGTCGTCGTCGGAGGCGGCCGCACGCTCGACGAGTTCCAAGCGACGATCAACGACGCGATGGGGCTCGATCGGGGCCACCTCTGGTTCATCGGCGCGGGCGAGGCGTACTGGCAGAGCGACGATAAGTTTCAGTCACCGCAGGAGTTCGACGAGTCGGCGGAGCCGACGTTCGTTCAGGCGGACGAGACGACGTACGACGCCGGCGAGACCACGGTCGACGAGCTGGCCGACCTCCTCGGTCTCGACGAGCGCGACCGGATCTGTTACGTGTACGACTACGGCGACGACTGGCGGTTCTACGCGATCCTCAAGGAGATCGACGGCGACGGGGCGGCGGACGAGGCCCCGCACGTCGTCGCCGAACGTGGCGAGGCGATCGAACAGTACGGGAGCGATCGATTGCGGGAGTAGGTGTAGTATATCGTGAGTGAGGTCGTTTATAAGTAAATAGCGGTGTTGTTGTCGGCTGTTTATAAATGACTGACACTGCCGAGATGATGTTCTCCAAAGCCCCAGTCGCGACGGCTCGCGCGCCTTGCTGTGCTCCTCAGTCGCTCGTTTCACTCGCTCCTTGCGGTGCTTACTGCGGCGTGCTTCGCCCTCGCGACTGCCCCTTTGAGTCCCGCCCCGCACGGCACCGCACCTCACGCCTCCCCAACCTCGCCGCTCACGCCCTGCGGGCGTTCGCGGCGTCCCTCGCGGGCTGGCTCGCGGCCTCCGCTTTGCTCCGGCCGCTCGCAGGCGCGCCACCGCACCCCTTTTTATAAGCGCTCGTCGCCGTCGCTCGTGGTTATTTAAATACCACATCGCGGCCGCCGATCTGCGATACTCACTCCCGCCGTCGATCAGTGCGCAGATCGCTCCTCCGGGTTTAAAAAGACTGCTTGAGCAGATAGCGACAGATCCGGTCTACTGATACGGCTCGCACACCATCTCGACGCCCTCCTCGAAGCTGATTTCGGGCTCCCAGCCGGTCGCCTCGTGGAACGTCGAGTAGTCGGCCATCGTGTCGTGGACGTAGCCGTCGAACGGGCACTCGATGTAGACGGGGTCGATATCGGTGCCGAGCGCGTCGTTGATCATGTCGACCATCTCGTTGAACGAGTACGCCTCCTGCGTGCCGACGTTGTACACGCCCGTCAGCTCGTGGTCGGCCGCGAGCTCGCAGGCGCGGGCCACGTCCGAGACGTGCGTGAAGTCGCGCGTCTGGGTGCCGTCGCCGAACAGCTCAGGTGCTTCGCCGTTCGCGATAGCGTCGGCGAACTGCGCGACCGTGTTCGCGTACTCGCCCTTGTGCTCCTCGTTGCCGCCGAAGCCCTGGTACACCGAGAAGAACCGGAGGCCGGCCACGTTCATATCGTGGTGGTTGGCGTAGTACTCGGCGTAGCGCTCGCGCGCGAGCTTCGAGGCCTCGTAGGCGGTGTGGGCCTCCACGTCCATGTCGACCGGCGAGGGCTCGGTGCGGCTGCCGTAGATCGAGGAGGTCGAGGCGTACACGACGGTTTCACACCCTTCCTTCCGGGCGCGCTCGACGGTGTTGACGAACCCCTCGACGTTGACGCGGCAGCCGCGCTGGGGGTCGCTCTCGTGCATGTTCCGCGAGGAGAGCGCGGCGAGGTGGAAGACGACGTCGACGTCGACCGGGAACTCGCCGTCGACGACCGAGGCCTCGACGAACTCCACGTCGTCGTCGAGGTTCTCGGGCGTGCCGAGATAGGTGTCGTCGACCGCGATCACGTCGTTGTCGCTTGCGAGGCGGTTCGCGAGGTTCGAGCCGATGAACCCGGCCCCGCCCGTGACGAGGACGCGTTTGTCCTGCATATTCCGTTTTCGTCGGAGCACCGGGATTATCGTGTCGGTTTCGGCGTCGACAGAGAACAGCGACAGCATATTTACGTATGGGTACCCACACATAACACATGAGCAAGAACATCGCGATCAGCGACGAGGTCTACCGACGCCTCAAGCGCGAAAAGGGCGACCGGAGCTTCAGCGAGGTTATCGCCGACACGCTTGACAGCGGCGGAGGGCTTACGGACGTGACCGGCCAGCAGATACTCGATCCGGAGACGTACGACGACATCGACGCGGAGATGGAACGACTGAGTGAGGGCACGCTCAACCGCCTGACCGATGAAACTCCTTGACACGTCGGCAGTCGCCGACATCGACCGAGGGGGCGTCGACGAGAAGGTCCGCGCGCTAGACGATGAGGGTCGCCACGCGATCAGTATGGTCTCCGTGACGGAGCTCCGACTGGGTGTCGAACTTCAGTACGACCGGGACACACAGGAATATCAGGACGCGATCGACGCCCTCGATCGCCTCGTTTCCCGCTTCGACGTACTCCCAATCAGCCGACCGGTCGCGACGGCGGCCGCGGAAATAATCGCTGACCTCCGTGCCGACGGGAAACGGCTTGACGATCTCCACGACGTGTACATCGGTGCGACCGCACGGACTGAACAACTGCCGGTGCTGACGGCGAACGTCGATCACTTCGAACGGATTGACGGCGTTCGGGTCATCGACTGGGAGGGATTCTGATGATCACCGGGGCCCTGCGAAACGTCCGGCGGATGATTCCACGCGGGAGGCAAGTCCGCGGGAACACATCGTCCGCGAAGCTCCCTGGCACCCCGAACGTCTTTGCGGTGGACGGTGATGACCGCGTATGTTCGGAACCAGCGGCGTTCGCGGTCCCGTCGGCGAGGACGTGACGGCCGACCTCGCGCTCGACGTGGGGCGCGCGCTCGCGACGGACGGCGCGGCGACGGTCGTGGTGGGGCGCGATGCGCGAGACAGCGGCCGGATGCTCGTGCGGGCGCTCGTGGCGGGGCTCACCGAATGCGGGGCCGACGTCGTCGACGTCGGCGTCGAGGCGACGCCCACGGTCGCGCGGACGGTGGCCCGCGAGGGCGCGGACGCCGGCGTCGTCGTCACGGCCTCGCACAACCCCGCGCCCGACAACGGGATCAAGCTCTGGACCGGATCCGGGCGTGCGTTCGGCGACGAGCGCAACGATCGGATTACCGAAATCGTCGAGACGGAAAGGTTCGACCTCGCGGCGGCCGACGCGATCGGCGCGGTCGAAGAACGCGGCGTGGCGGCGGGCGGCGACGCCCGCGCCGCTCACGAGCGCGCGCTGCGCGAGAGCGTCTCGCTCCCCGAGGACCGCTCGGTCGTCGTCGACCTCGGCAACGGGGTCGGGCGCGTCACCGCCGACGCGCTCCATGCCGCCGGCTGCGACGTCGAGACGCTCAACGGCCAGCGCGACGGGCGGTTTCCCGGGCGCCCGAGCGAGCCGACCGCGGCGAACTGCGAGACCGCCTGCGAGGTGGTCGCCGCGACCGACGCCGACCTCGGGGTCGTCCACGACGGCGACGCCGACCGCATGATGGCGATCGACGAGCGCGGGCGGTTCGTCGCCGGCGACGCGCTGCTCGCGCTGTTCGCGCGCCGCGCGGCCGACGCGGGCGACCGCGTGGCGGTCCCGGTGGACACGAGCCTGCTCGTCGCCGACGCGCTCGCCGAGGTCGGCGCGGAGGTGACGTACACGCCCGTCGGCGACGCGTACGTCGCCGCGGAGGCGGCGAAGCCGGGCGTCGCCTTCGGCGGTGAGCCCAGCGGCGCGTGGATCTGGCCCGAGCGGACGCCCTGTCCCGACGGCCCGCTCGCGGCCTGCGTCCTGACCGCGCTCGTCGGCGCGGAGGGGTCGCTGGCTGCGCTCGTCGACGACCTCCCCGAGTACCCGATCCGGCGGGACTCGGTGCGGACGGATGCGAAGCGGGCGACCGTCGAGCGCGTCGCGGCACTCGCCGGCGAGGCGTTCGACGACGTCTCGACGCTCGACGGGATCCGCGTCGAGACGGACGCAGGCTGGTTCCTCGTGCGCGCGAGCGGCACCGAACCGCTGGTGCGGATCACCGCGGAGGCACGCGACGAGGGCGACGCCGCGGACCTGTTCGAGACGGCGCGAGACCTCATCGAGCGGGCCACTGCGGACGCGTCTTAGGCGGGGCGGTCCGACTCGTCGTGGCATCGCTCAACGCGCTCCGCGACCCAGTCGAGAACCGAAAACAGGACGTCGAGGTGGTGGTCGCCGAGGGGTGACGGCTCGGCGCCGCCCGCGTCCGGCGGCGGGTGGAAGTGGCTCCTCGGCGCGTCGGTCTTCGGGTGGCGGTCCCAGCGACACTGGAACCGAGACGAGCCCCGTTCTTCGACGCAATGAAAGTAGTAGTCGCCCGTCACAAACCAGTGGACGTCGATCCGGGCGGCGTCAACGGCGGACGGATACGCGGTCGCGTCCAGCGTGAGCACCAGCGATCGGGGAACGATCCGGTCCGGCTCGAACCGCCAGGACTCGACCAGCGGGTCTGTCGCCGCCCGGCGTCCGATCGTCTCCATCGTCGTCCGGTCGAGCCGACCGCTGTCTACCGCGGTCTTGGCGTCGTCATCGTCCGACATGTGGCTCGGGACGCCTCAGGCCGACGCGCCGAGGTCGCTCTCGTCGCGGCCGCGCGCCTGGGCCCGAGAGACGGCTCGCTGGAGGAGTTCGATGTCGTGCCGCACCGTGCGCCACCGCGACAGCGACTCGAGCCGGTCGTGGACCGCCGCGTGGTCGCCGCCTTCGACCGGCGCGACCGAGACGGCGTCCGGGTCCGGAACGCCGAACGACTCCTGAAGGTCGGCGTCCTCCGCGAGGAGGTCGTCTAAGCGCTCGCGGAGCGCCGCGGCGGTGTGGTCGTCGGCCAGCGTCTCGACGCGCTTCCACTCGAAGTACGACTCGTTGCGGCGGTACTCGGCGGGACGACTCCCGCGCCGGTCGACGATGCCCAGCTCGGCCAGCTGAGTGAGCGCGTTTCGCGCGCCGTCGGGCGAACACGCCGCGCGCTCGGCGACCTCGCTCGCCGACGCGTGTTCGGTCACGCCGGTCATCACGTCGTACACCCGCTGAAACGTGGTCCGGTCGCGTTTCCATCGACGCCGGGTCTCGGAGTCCTCATCCGACGACGAGTCGGCGGCGGTGTCGTTCGACATACCATCTAGTCGCGATGTAAGAGACATATATCTTTGGTAGCAGAGATATAACAACTATTACTACGTATTCGGCCCCGGCGACCGCACCGACCGCAGCGGCTAAACCCCGCCCCGCCGTCGGCCCGTCCATGTACGGAGTCGTGCTCGCGGCCGGCCGCGGGACTCGGATGCGACCGCTGACGGACCGACGCCCGAAACCGCTCCTCCCGGTCGGGGATCGGTCGCTGCTGGAACGGGTGTTCGACACGGCCCGCGACGTCGTCGACGAGTTCGTTGTCGTGACGGGGTACCGCGGCGACGCGATCCGGGAGGCGATCGGCGAGTCGTACCGCGACCGCCCGGTCCACTACGTCGAGCAGGGGGAGCCGCTCGGCACCGCCCACGCCGTGGCGCAGGCCGAGCCCGTCGTCGACGACGACTTCCTCGTGCTCAACGGGGACGTGGTGGTCGATGTATCGCTGCCGCGGGCACTCGCCGACGCCGGCGCGCCAGCCGTGGCGGCCACCGAGGTCGACGACCCGCGGGCGTACGGCGTGCTCTCGACCGACGATGACGGCTCGCTCGCGGGCATCGTCGAGAAGCCCGCCGACCCGCCGACGACCCTCGCGAACGTCGGCTGCTACGCGTTCGAGCCGGAGGTGTTCGAGTACATCGACCGCACGCCCGAGAGCGAGCGCGGCGAGTACGAGATCACGACGACGATCGATCTCCTGCTCGGCGACGGCCGCCGGATCGACGTGGCGCGATACGACGGTACCTGGCTCGACGTCGGCCGGCCGTGGGAGCTGTTGGAGGCGAACGAGCTGGCGCTCGACGAACTCGACGACGAGCGTGAGCTCGACGGCACCGTCGAGGAGGGCGTCCACCTCCACGGGGGGGTCGTCGTCGAAGACGGCGCGCGGGTCCGCTCGGGCGCCTACGTCGAGGGACCGGCGCTGATCCGCGAGGGCGCCGACGTGGGGCCGAACGCGTACGTCCGCGGGGCGACCGTCGTCGGCCCCGGCGCCCACGTCGGCCACTCGGTGGAGGTGAAGAACTCGGTGCTGATGGCCGACGCCTCGGCCGGCCACCTCTCGTACGTCGGCGACTCCGTGCTGGGTCGCGAGGTCAACCTCGGCGCGGGAACGAACGTCGCGAACCTCCGCCACGACGGCGAGAACGTCCGCCTGACGGTGAAGGGAGACCGCGTCGACACCGGGCGCCGGAAGCTGGGCGCGATCGTCGGCGACGAGGCGAAGACGGGGATCAACACATCGCTGAACGCGGGCGTGAAGCTCGGCGCCGGCGAGACGACCGGGCCGGGCGAGGCGCTAACGCGCGATCGAACGTGACGTGATCGACTTTCGGCTAACGGCGGTCCGTCCGCGAGCGATTTAAAACCCGGGCGGGCGAGGAGTTGCGTATGAGCGACGACTCCGTGACCGCGGTGATCCTCGCCGCGGGCGAGGGCCGGCGGTTGGCGCCGCTGACGAACCGGCGGCCGAAGCCGATGGTCCCCGTGGCGAACCGACCCCTGCTCGAACACGTCGTCGAGGCCATCACGGCGACGTCGATCGATCGAATCGTCCTCGTCGTCGGCTACCGGCAGGAGCGCATCCGGAACCACTTCGGCGACGGCGACGACTGGGACGTGACGATCGAGTACGTCGAACAGGCCACCCAGCTCGGCACCGGCCACGCCGTGTTACAGGCCGAACCGGTCATCGACGGGCCCTTCGTCGTGCTCAACGGCGACCGGATCGTCGACCCAGCTGCCGTCTCGCGGATCCACGACCGCGTCCGCGAGGGGACCTACCCGACGATGGCGGTGACGACCGCCGAACACCCGCGCGAGTACGGGGTCGTGAGCCTCAACGGCGACCGCGTGACGGCCATCGACGAGAAGCCGGAGGGGCCGGTCGAGACGAACCGGATCAACGCCGGCGTGTACGGCTTCTCGACCGAGGTGTTCGACGCGATCCGCGAAACGCACGCGCCGGGAGAACTGACGATCACGGCGACGCTGAACGACCTCGCCGCGAGCGAGTCGCTGTCAGCCGTCCGGTACGACGGCCGTTGGCTCGACGTGTCGAACCTGTGGGACCTGCTCACCGTCAACGCGGGGCTGATCGGCGAGTCCGGGGCGTCGGACCGGGACGGTCCCGCCCTCGGCGAGTCGGTGACCGTCGCCGACGACGTGGCCCTCGCGGGTAACGTCCGCGTCGGCCCGAACGTCACGATCGGCGGCAGCACCGCGGTCGGGAGCAACGCGACTATCGAGGCGGGCGCGGTCGTCGAGAACGCAGTAATCTTCCCTGACGCCGTGATCGGTGCCGGGGCCGTGGTCCGAGACGCCATCGTCGCCGGCAACGCGCGAATCGGGCCGAACGCGACGGTCGCGGGCGGGCCGGCGACGGTCGTCGTCGGTGACGCGGTCCACCACGATGTCGAACTCGCCGGCGTGGTCGGCGACAACGCGACCGTCGGCGCCGGATCGACGCTCACCGACGGCGCGGTCGTCGGCGACGACGTCGACGCCGACGCGGGAGTCGTGATCGACGACCGCGTTGAATCGGGCGCGGTCGTGCGGAGGGGATAATCATGTGCGGCATTACCGGCTACATCGGCGACGGGATCGCCTTGGAAGACGGCGACGAGGTCGCCCACGTGGGCGAGATCGTCCACGAAGGGCTCCGCAACCTGGAGTACCGGGGGTACGACTCCGCTGGCGTCGCGCTCGTGGGCGCGTCGAGCGGGCTCACCGTCGCGAAGCGGTCGGGCGAGGTCGACAATCTCACCGTCCCCGACGTTCCGGACGCGACGCTGGGCGTCGGCCACACGCGCTGGAGCACGCATGGGCCGCCGACAGACGCGAACGCCCACCCGCACACGGACTGCGTTGGTGAGGTCGCGGTCGTCCACAACGGAATCGTCGAGAACCACGAGGCGCTCAAGGCGGAGCTAGCTGATCACGAGTTCACGAGCGACACCGACACGGAGGTCATCCCGCACCTGATCGAGGCGGAACTTGCGGCTGATCCCGAACTGGACCTCCTCGACGCGGTCCAGGCCGTCGAGGACCGCTTGGAGGGGAGCTACGCGATCTGCGCGGTCCGCGAGGGCGACGACCGGATCGTCGTCTCGCGCCGCGGGAGCCCGCTCGTGTTGGGGCGCGACGCCGACGCGACGTTCGTCGCCAGCGACGTGACGGCGTTCCTCGAGCACACCCGCGACGTGACGTACCTCGAGGACGGCGACGTGGCGGCCCTGTCGGCCGACGGTGTCGAGATCTATGCCGACGGCGAGCCCGTCGACCGCGGCGTCGAGACGGTGACGTGGGAGGCCGACGCCGCCGAGAAGGGCGGCTACGAACACTACATGCGCAAGGAGATCCACGAACAGCCCGAGTCGCTCCGGCAGACCATCGCGGGGCGGCTCGACGTCGACGCGGGCGACGTCGACCTCGACGTCTCGTTCCCGCCGGGCTTTCTCGCCGATCTGGAGGAGATCCAGATCGTCGCGTGCGGCACCTCCAACTACGCCGGGCGGTACGCCGCGCAGCTGTTCGAGGAGCTCTCGGGGGTGCGCGCGACCGTCGAGATCGCCAGCGAGTACGAGTTCGGCGCCGGGCGCAGTCCGGATCGAACGCTGGTCGTCGCCGTGACGCAGAGCGGCGAGACCGCTGACACGCTCGGCGCCGTGCGTCGCGCGAACGCCGCCGGCGCGCGGACCTTCGCCGTGACGAACACCCTCGGCAGCACCGTCACGCGCGAGGTGGACGACACCGCGTTCATCCGCGCCGGCCCCGAGATCGGCGTCGCGGCGACGAAGACGTTCGCCTCGCAGGTGGCGACGCTGACGATGTTGGCCGTTGGAATCGGCCGCGAACGCGGCGCATTGGCCGCGGCCGACGCGCGGCCCGTCTTGGAGGGGCTCCGCGACCTCCCCGGCGCGGTCCAGCAGGTGCTCGACGCGGAACCGGAGGTCCGCGAGGCCGCGACCGAGTACGGTGACAGCGAGGCGTTCTTCTTCGTCGGGCGGCAGCTCGGCGTGCCGGTGGCGCTGGAGGGCGCGTTGAAGCTCAAGGAAATTTCGTACGACCACGCGGAGGGGTTCGCCGCCGGCGAACTGAAACACGGCCCGCTCGCGCTGGTGACCCCTGACACGCCCGTGTTGGCGATTCTGACTGACGGGTCGCGCGCCGACGAAACGATGAACAACGTCACTGAGGCGCAGACGCGCGGTGCGCCCGCCATCGGCTGTGTCTCTGCGGGCGAGGAGTACGACACGCTGGACGTCTCGTTGCCGGTCCCAGACGTTGGCCTCGTCGAGCCGCTCGTCGCGAACGTCTACCTCCAGCTGTTCGCGTACCACGTGGCGAACGACAAGGGGCGGTCGATCGACAAGCCGCGGAACCTCGCGAAGAGCGTCACCGTCGAGTGACGCCGAGCCACCCGGGCCGCTTCGTGGGCGGCCGGTACGCGGTCGTTAACCAACACTGGTGTGTGGTGGATGGGTTGTGTTGGTTAACACGCCTTGGTGGGAACTGCGGGCCGCATGAGCAAGCGTCGCCACTCGAGTCTGTGGTGACAGTGATGCCGCACCGCGCGTTCAGTTGCTGCGACGGAGGGCCGAGAGTCCAGCGGGAGTTCCAGGCCGAGTTACACTGGTTTGTCCCGCCGTAGTAATAGGAGTACCAACGGGTGAAACGCCGATCAAGGAGCGGCGACTGCGGCCGGACTTGAAGAACTAACAGGCAAACAAACACCGGTGCGGCCGCGGATCGCGTCGTAGTGCCGGAGTTATCCAACTCATCGGCACAGCCCGTCGCGAACAGTCGACCCTCACGTCCTCTCAGACGCCAAATATATGTGATGCGCATCGGTAAAACACCCCGGGACCACCGGGGGTGTTTCGGCCGATCTCTGAGATCGGGTATCTGAGACGTCGACCCCGCTCTGGCCGATCGCCTCACAGCGTGTGGCAACTGGCAATACGTGTCTCCTCGCTGTTGTCGTGCGATTTTGCGTGTGTGGCCCTCTGGCCGCGTGAGAACAGCACTCGACCTAAGCGACTTGTCGGCTCGGTCGGGCCCGAGCGTGCGTGTTTCACCCGTTCTCACGGGGAGTACTGCGGCCGGGATCAGGGGGTGTAACTATGGTGTTTTCTCCGGAGAGCGGGAATATCGCGGGAAAGCTCTCTTTTCGGCGAGTGAATGACCGAGGACTGGTGGGAACGGCTCGTGTTCCCAACGGTGGGCCGTCGACACGACAGCCGGCGACCGGGAGCAGTTCGACGTCTCTGTGGCTGTGGGTGATCACCACGTCAATCCTTCATAGATAATCCCGTCGCGCCGCTCGATAATGCGGCGCCCGTCGACGACGATCGGGGTCGCCATCGCGTCGAACTCCACGTCGAGCGCGGCAAACTCGTCCCAGTCGGTGACGACCACCGCGCCGTCGGCGCCGTCGAGTGCCGCCGCGGCCGACTCCGCGTATGTCACGTCGTCGACGTAGTTCGGCGCGTTGTCCGTCGCAACCGGGTCGTACGCAATAATCGTCGCACCGCGCTCCTGAAGATCATTGATTACCGGAATCGCCCGGGAGTTCCGCATATCGTCGGTGCCGGGCTTGAACGCGAGGCCAAGGACAGCAATCTGTGCGCCCTCGAACTCCCCGTCGAGATGGTCACCGAGCAGGGCGACTAACCGCTCTGGCTGCCGATCGTTGACCTCGATAGCCGCATTGAGGACTGCCGGATCGTAGCCAGTTTCCTCCGCAGCCGAGATTATTGCGTGGACATCTTTTGGAAAACAACTTCCCCCAAACCCCACGCCGCTCTGGAGGAACTGCTCGCTGATCCGGTTGTCGAGCCCGATCGCGTCGGCGACCTCGTAGGCGTCGACGCCGAGCTCTTTACAGATGTTCCCGAGGTCGTTGATGAGGCTGATCTTCGCCGCGAGGAAGCCGTTGTTGGCGTACTTGATCATCTCGGCGGTGCGCGTGTCGGTCTCGACGACGGGTGTGTCGGCGGTCGCGATCAGCGGCTCGAACACCGCGCGCATATCGTCTCGCGCCCGGTCGTCGTCCGCGCCGAGGACGACCTTGTCGGGATTCAGAAAGTCGTGGACGGCCGTGCCCGCACGGAGGAACTCCGGGTTCATTCCGACGCCGAACCCCTCGCCGGCACTCTTCCCGCTCTCCTGTTCGAGAATCGGGGTGATCGTGTCCGCAGTCGAGCCGGGGACGACCGTGCTCTTGACGACGACCGTGTGCCAGTCGGGTTTGTCGGCGAGGGTCTCGCCGAGCTGGCTCGCGCCCGCCTCCATGATCGAGAGGTCGATACTGCCGTCGTCGTTCTGTGGGGTAGGAAGACAGAGGAAGGTGACGTCGGTGTCGAGGACGGCGTCGTAGTCGGTGGTCGCGCGGAGCCGGCCAGTCCCGTCGGGCCCGACGTGTTCGGCGATGAGCTCCGAGAGGCCCTCCTCGTGGATCGGCGCGTCGCCGGCGTTGATCGTTTCGACGACCGATTCGTCAATATCGATGTTGACGACATCATGGCCGAGGTCCGCGAAACAGGCGGCGACCGTCGTGCCGACGTAGCCGCTGCCGACGATAGAGAGGTTCATTTTGTGTCTTAGTTTGAGAACACATATTTTTGTTAGTCAGACCTTACATCAAGTACACACGATTCAACCGATTCCCTCACCAGTATCCAAGACACCTTTTCAGTGTAGTGTCATTTTGTATCAATTGATACTTTTTATATGAGATATTCAGAGCGTTGTTTTTGACCACTTGCGACTAGGCATTCATAGTGGGCTATTATTTTTAATCACTTGTTTGAAATCTGGTGACAGATATAGCAAAGAGAGGAAATAAACTGCGGCTCCTATTGTTACAAGCGTGAAGGTCACAGGTATTGTCCCAGAGTTTACGTTTACCATCTCGGAAATCAAAATCAAAGAATATACGATAGCTGACATAAGAACGGACGATGCCACCTGATATTTTATTCTCTGAGAGGGAAGACTGAACTCAAGTACACTATTGACTGTCACATACGCTGAGAGTAGCCCCAATATACTCGAAATCAAAGTGGCAACAGCAGCACCAATCCAGCCATACGCGTAGACGAGTAGGACGTTTAATAATATATTGACGACAACGAAAATGGCGTTGACGCGGAAAGAGAGGTCGGGCCTATCGACGGCATTCATAATATTGAGGAACTGTTTCTGGTAGGAGTAAAAGAGAACAGAAGCGATCAGTATGACCAGGATAAAATAGCCCTGAGAGAACTCAGAACCATAGATATTGAGTACGCCTCGTCCTAAGAGCGCCCCTCCCATGAGTCCCGGAATTATGAGTAATCCAGTATACGCAATCGAATCGTTGAGGTGACGGGCTACAATCTGTTTGTTCCCCTTCGACGATATTTCACTAACCTCAGGGAACATTGATTGACTGATAGAGTTGCTAAATATAGACATAAAGCTAGCCATCGTCCAGCAGACCCCGTATATACCGACGAGGTTGGACGGGACAAAGAGACCCAAGACAACGATATCCGTCCAACTGAACGTGCGTGCTTCCAGCCTCCCTGCCCACGAGAATTTTGCGTAATCAAAGAGGCTCCGAAAGTGTCGGCGACAAGGTATAGAGACAGATATCGTGCGATTGGAGTACTTGAGAGCCATCCAACCGCCGATTACAGCAACGGTGAAGAAGGCCAAAATGTATCCAACAAGCATTCCGATGAGTTCGAAACCTAAGTAGACGAGCAATATTTGGAAGAGACTCCGTAGGAAAGTACCGAGGAAGTTCTGGATACCCTTTAAATGAACGAGATGTTCACCTCTCAAAATTGCGTTCGTGAGTCCGTCGAGAACCTTAACTCCGAGCATCAACGCTACGAATTGGTAGATCGGTGCCCCAAAGTAGCTATTTAAGTGTCCTCGAGCTAAGTAAATTACTACGGCAATACACAAATAAAGAGATATCGAAAGAATTGCGCCGGCAGAAATGTATGGGTCTTTCTCACCTTCTTCACTAATGCGCTTGGAGATCGCGGTATTGAATCCCATCTTAGAACCGAGCACCAGCCAAGTCACGACACCAGAAGCAAGAAAATAAATTCCGAGTACTTCTGCCCCGAGTATTCGAGCAAAATAGACTGTTGCGACAAAGCCAGCTAAGGACGCAGAAAGCTTGGCAATAAAATGGATTGCGGCTGTCTGGGCAACACGCATTGTGTCGGAGTTCATCTAAACGCTTAATTCCCTATCGGTTTTATCAAGTATCATCAGTCCAGTAGGGTTGGTGAACCCCGACAGAAAACTAACAATTATGACAAACGAAAATTTTGAGCAAGCTCTGAATCATCTAATCAATCAAGAGGGGTTGTACGACGAATCACTCACTACATGGTCCTCTGATTACTTACAAAGCCATAAGAGATACTATAGTGGTGTTTGCGATTACGTGAAAAGAGATCTCGAAAGCCCATTGCTGGAAGTTGGATCAGCTCCATATCACCTGACAAGCATCCTCAACCGGATGGGGTACAAAATAGTTGGACTTGATATTGATCCTGAGAGAATGGAGGGACTGATAGAGTTGCTAAATTTAGATATAGAACAGTGTGATATAGAACAGGATAGATTTCCTTTTGAAGACAACTCATTTTCAGGCGTGGTCTTCACCGAGGTTCTTGAACATCTAAGAATAAATCCTATTCACACACTAGAAGAAATAAACAGGGTACTAAAACCGAATGGAACTTTATTATTAACCACACCAAACCTAACATCTATATACAATATTCATTCCTTCTTAACAACAGGAAAGATAGTTGACCCTTACGATGAATTCAACAAACTTCGCACAATTGGTCATATGGGACATGTAAGAGAGTATACGCAGGCAGAAGTACAGTCATTATTAAAAAAGACAGGGTTCGAAATTAAAAATTCTGAATATAAAAACTATCTAGCTGAGGATACCAATTCTGTATCATTTAAGCATATGGTGGGAATCAAAGTCTCAAAAATTCTACCGAGGCTACGAAAACTCCAAGTACATATCGCAACCCCAAAACAAGTCTAGCGATAGGGAGTCTATTATCTATATCCAAACGATTCAAGTCGTTCTTCTACGATTTGTTGATCAACCTCATCGTAGGCTTCGGGATCTTCTTCAACTATATCCTTCCTTTCGTTATATTTGGGAACAAACCAAGGGACCTCAGTAATTTCCGGGACCCTGAAACCCGCTGAGTGTCCGTATCCCTTGACAGGAATCGGTCGCATACGGTCACCAATGAGAGCGCCATGATCGGCTGTGACGACCGTTTTACCCGTGAACTCATCGATGAGTTTGGAGGCCGCATCAATGGCTATCTTAACGTTTTCCCGGTACGCCTTCCGAACGATTTCTTCATCAACACCACCGTATCCTTCGTGCCTCCACTGTAAAATCTCCCAGATATTTGGTTCATCATTGTCTGTATCGAACCCTCTGTGATCAATGGATTCGCCCGTAGGACCGAGAAACGGGTAGTGCGGTTGCATGAAATGAATTATCAGACGTTTCTGCGGGTATTTTTGATTTGCTTCTACTGCGTGCTCAATGACTGTCTCCGGGAGAACGGTCTGTTTCTCTTGATCCCATTCAGTAAGGAGATTTACTAGCGAATGAAAGATATTCTCCTCCAGTCGAGGACTGAATGGATTTGAAGTAACGTATACAGTATCATGAAGCTGTCTGCCTACGAAATTCTTTTCCATGAACTCCCAGCTCTGCGACGCAGCAGAATTAAATTTTGACAGGTCCCCTTCTATGTGATTTTGTTCAGAAAAATAATCATAGCGACACGCATCAAGTATTATCAGGTTGTCCCAATCTTGTTCGATAGCCAGATCACCGTCGTTTGAGCGACTATTATGAAGGAACCTATTTACTTTTCTTATGGTCTGGCGAAACTCACCAAGTAATAGGTAGGGATTCTCAACTATACGCTTGACATCAGACATATTATAAGGAAGCGTGGATACACTTATATATATTACCAAACAGGGCCTCAGAAACGAGCAGGAACTGATGATATAGGCCAATGATTTCGGGTTCAAAATGACTGATAAATTGGATGTGGAAAAGTTGCTCCAAGGACGGTACGAATATACCGACTTTTCAGCGGAAGAGCTTAGAGAGATCCAAGTTCCAGATTATCCATACAATATATTGAACAAAAAACAGAAGCTCTATTCACCAATATGTGATCTTAGTAGACAGTTAGAACCTAATTGGCCCGGAGACTCTGACTTCGCCGTCTGTTTGACCCATGATCTGGATCACGTGTCCAAATTTTCTTGGCGTCAGTCATGGAGAAAACGAATGTTACGAGCCCGGATGAGATATAAAAATAGTTCTGAGATTGGGCATTTGAATGAAACCGGAACGATACCCGCGTTAAAAGCCGTTACAGGAGCGATAACGTACTCCATATCAAACGCAATCAAATCAGGTGCGGACCCTTACCACAGGTATGAGGAGTGGCTTGAGCTTGAGAGCGAGTACGACGCAAATTCGACGTTCTTTGTTTTGCCTGAAAAAACGAAGACACCGCATATCAGTGATTCCGAGTATAAATATGACGACAAAATTGTATTCAACGGAGAAAAATGTAAAGTCAGAAATATGATAGCAGAAATAGATGAGAGTGGTTGTGAGATCGGTCTTCATCCAAGCTGGTATGCGTATGAAGATTCCAATGAACTTCAAAGACAGAAGGCTGCGCTGGAGAACATAATTTCAGACGATGTGGAGTCTGTTAGGCAGCACTATCTTCATTATGACCCAAATATTACGCCTCGTACCCATCACGATGCTGGCTTTCAGTATGATTCTTCTCTCGGTTTTAATAGAAATGTCGGGTTTCGACGTGGAAGTTCATATCCTTGGAAACTTCAAGATCTAACCACCGGAGAAATCCTATCCGTTGTGGAGGTCCCCCTAGTTATTCAAGATACTGCGCTATTTCGAGATAATGGGCTCGGAGTGGACAGGAACAAAGCTCTAGAATACGTCGAATTGCTTGCTAATAAAGTGGCTGAGACCGGTGGAATACTAACCCTTTCTTGGCACCCAAGCTCGATAGCGATTGAGGAGAGATTCAATACTTATCGAGACGCACTGGAAATGTTGTATGAAAAGGGAGCTTGGTTCGGTTCCGTACAGGAGGTGGGCAGATATTGGATGGAGAACGTGGATATAGACGGAGGTTTAGTATAACACTCCGTATTCATATTGTATTGTCGTAGATATCGACGTGTGAGATGGTTCCCAAAAGGTTGATACGGAAATACTATCATTAGCGCTCATGACATCTGTATGTATTCTCACATCGGCACACCCGATTGATGATACGCGAATCTTTCATAAAGAAGCTAAGACGCTTAAACAGAGTGGATATGAGGTACGTCTCGTTGCGCATCATCCGCACAACGAATCTCGTCGAGGAATAGAGATAATCTCTGTTGAAAACGCGAATTCACATCTCGGTCGCCTTGTGGACCTGCCGAAGATGTATAACATTGCCCACGGTCTTGACGCAGATATTTATCATTTCCACGACCCTGGACTACTCCCAGTGGGTGCTGCTCTTGCGGTACGTACCAATGCTCGAGTGGTATACGACTGTCACGAACAGTATGACATCTCTTTCCAGGATTACGGGTTTCCGCCAGACGTATTCAATCCCTTTTTCCAATACATCTACCCTCACGTACAGTCCGGCTTTTGCCGACCGTTAGACGCCGTTATCGCTGCCACGGAATGGATTCAAGATGATTTCGAGGAATTGGGACACGAATCGGTACAGCTCGTCCGCAACTTTCCTATCACCGAAAACATCGAGATCGGTACTCCTGGGGTAACCAGATCACATGACTTCGTCCTCGTGTATGTCGGAGGTCTCACTCAGACACGGGGAGTTCATCGGATGGTGGAAGTACTTCGGACTCTCCAAGAGAACGGTGTCGACGCAGGCCTGTGGCTACTTGGCCCGTTCAACAATGCGCAGACTGAGGCGAAGACCCGAGAATTCGTCCAAAACCACGGTCTGAGTGATGCGGTTCGATTTTTTGGACGGGTCGAACACGACCAGGTATTCTCATATCTCGCCGCTGCCGACGTTGGATTAGCACTTCTCGATCCCGGACCGTATGAATACGGTGTCCCCACGAAAGTATTCGAGTATATGTATTCACGGATTCCAGTGGTGGCAAGCGATACGACCGCTAATCGAGCGTATATTCCGAACGATTGCGGCGAAATTGTTCCGTATGATGATCCAACGGAAATCGCATCAGTTCTCGAAACACTCTCTCAAGACGAAAGTCTCCGGAAATCAATGGGGAAGGCAGGTCGACGGCGAGTTGAAAACGAATACTCTTGGGAGATCGAACGGGACTCTTTGCTTGAACTTTATAACAGGTTAACTAGTGAGTAGAACGAATGTGAGACACTTAGGTAACTATCGAGTCGAGTTTAGAACAACTATTTTGAGCTTTTCCCACGTCCGATCGTGTACACCCAGTGGTTCGTCCCTTCTAGATCGAGCGCCTGTCGTCCATCTACAATGACCATCGATCTGTCGAACAGATCCCAATTGATTGATTCAAATTCACTGTGTGCCGTCACTAACACAATCGCGTCTGGATCCACCTCATAGAGCTCTGCCTGATCGATCTGTGTGGCTCCATCAAATGCCGAGAAGTCTTCCAACAACGGGTCCACGGCATACACGTCCGCTTGCTGCGTAACGAGTCTATCGACAATTGGAATAGACGGCGCATGCCTGAGTTCCGCGACCCCTGCCCGGTACGTGAGACCAAGCACGACCACGGTCGCGTTCGAAAGCGCCGTATTCCTCTCGGTCAATCCGTCGATCAGTTTCTCAGTCACGAACTCGGGCATCGAATCGTTCACGTCCCGAGCAGTCTCCATCAAGGGGGTCGGTCCGTCGAATTGATTGATGAGAAAATACGGGTAATACGGAATACAGTGACCGCCAACTCCGGCACCCGGTGTATGAATATTACACATCGGGAGGGTATTGGCGACCTCGATCGCCTCCAGGACGTCGATCTCCAGTTCGTCGGTGAGTTTGGCTAATTCATTAGCCAAGGCAATGTTGACGTCTCGATAAACACCCTCGAAGACTTTGACCGCCTCAGCAGTGGTTGCGTCTGAAACGGGTACTACTCCAGAATCGTTAATTTCCTCGTACACGGCCTGCGCGATACGCGTCGCTTCGCTGTCGGTCCCACCGACGACTTTCTGATATGCGCCGCGAATATCTTCGATTGCGCGACCACTTGAGGTCCGTTCTGGGCAGAAGGCCACACCGAACTCGTCAGAATCTAGGCCGCTCTCCTCAGCCAAAGATGGCTCCACAACGTCTCGGCACGTTTGTGGTGGAACCGTTGATTCGATGAATACCACATCGCCCGGATCGAGGCCACTAGCAATATCAGAGATGACTGAAGAGATTACTGACAACTCCGGATTATTGTCGTCTGTAACCAGCGTCGGAACAATAATAACGTGAATACTGGCGTCCGCCGCTGCTTTCTCTCCATCCGTAGTCGCCGATAAGGCACTGGATTCAACAGTATGTTGAATTAACTCGTCCAGCCCTGGCTCACCCTCCACGTGCGAAACACCGGACGAAACGGATTCAACGATTGTCTCGTCAATATCGACGCCGGTAACCGACCCGCAGATATCCGCGTAGACTGCTGCGAGCGGGAGTCCCATTTTCCCGAGGCCGTAGACTGCGACTGGGATTTCGCCATTAGTGAACGCGTTCCGGATGTTCCCTTCGCTGTTATTGTACGGTTTCATTTACTTCCTCTGTGCCGAAGGCCTGGTTGTCAATCTCTTGAATGACTCTAACGGCCTCAAGTCCATCGGCTCCTGATACAACAGGTGTCTCATCCGCAGTCACTGCTTCCAAGAAAGACTGTAATTCGTTCTTGAGTGGTTCAACATTCTCGACCGCCGGGTGCTCAACAATACTTTCGTGCCGGTACTTCACGCTCCCGTCGTCCGTAATAAATTCGGGGGCGGATTGTCGGTGTATTTCGATAGATTGATCCAAGTAGTCAACCTTGACGAATCGGTCGGAGGCCGTGATAGTTAGTTCGCGAACCTTCTTCTGAGTCTGCCTACTTGCGGTGAGTGAGGCGATGGTATCATCTGAAAACGTCAAAGTCGACGCGGCGTAACGGCCTCCGGCGGTTCCGGAGGTTTGGATTGACTCGATCTCGGCGTCAATCAACGACAACACGATGTCGACATCGTGAATCATAAGATCCGAAACGACCGTGTCCTTGATGTCGCGACCTGGGTCCGGCCCAAGCCGATTGGCGTCAACGGCTGTGACATCAAGTTGTGGTACAATATCAGCAAGCGCCTCTACGGCAGGGTTGAATCGCTCAATGTGACCTACTTGGATCTGTACCCCGCGTTGTTCGGCAAGGTCAATCAGCTTTTCACCTTCTTTGATATTGGAAACGAATGGTTTCTCAACGAGAACTGAGAGTCCGTTTTCAATACACCTGCGGGCAATTTCGTAGTGATACTTGGTCGGAACCGCGATCGAAACCGCATCAGCGCTCGTAGTCAGCTCGTCAATAGAAATCGCATCAGTGCCGTACTCAGCAGCGATCTGTTCCGCCCGTTCTGAATCCGCGTCGTACACTCCGACAAGAGTTGATTCTGCGAGTTCACTATATACACGTGCGTGATGTTGGCCCATAGCCCCGACACCGATCACTCCGACCGAGAGCGTAGAGTCAGTCATCGGAGTAGAACTCTCTTACAACCGTTGTGATTGTTTCGATGTCCGAGTCACTTACTGCGGGATGGACTGGCAGGGAAAGAACTGCCTCGGTTGTACGCTCGGCGATCGGAAATTGGTCGGACACGTGTGAATACGCCGGTTGCCGATGAATACAAGTCGGATAATAAATCCCCGAACCAACGTCAGCACTTTCGAGGTATTCTATAAGCTCATCTCGGCGACCCGCACGAATTGTGTATTGATGATAAACGTGTTTACGCTCTTCTGGTTCTGTTGGTGTGTCGACCGGACTAGTCTGTAACCCTTCATTCAGAGCAGCAGCGTTTCGGCGACGAGCCACAGTAAAGTCGGGAAGCTTCTCTAGCTGAGCACGGCCGATAGCTGCGGCAACGCTTGTCATTCTGAAGTTATGACCAAGTTCAACGTGCTCGTAGTTGTCAGAACGACCGTGATTGACGAACCGTCTCGCTCTATCGCGAATATCCTCTCGGTCCGTCGTTATCATTCCCCCTTCTGCGGTCGTCATATTCTTTGTAGGATAAAATGAAAAGCAAGCAGCGTCTCCGAACGAGCCAACACGAGATCCTTTATATTTTGCTCCGTGAGCCTGAGCCGTGTCCTCAATCAACAACAAATCGTACTCATCGGCGATTGATTGAAACGCATCCATGTCCGCAGCGAGGCCATAGAGATGAACTACAACGATTGCGTCGACATCGCCGTGTTTCTCAATTACATCTCGGACAGTATCAGGGTCAAGGAGGAATGTTTCGGGGTCAATGTCTGCGAAGATAGGCTCTGCGCCTGCGAGACGAATCGCGTTCGCGCTCGCGACGAAGGAGAACGGCGTCGTGAGGACGGTGTCCCCCTCTCCTAGCCCGAGAGCCTCCAACGCGGTATGGAGTGCTGTAGTTCCGTTTGAAGTCGCAACTGCGTGTTCAGTATCACAAAACGAGGCGAATTCGTCTTCGAAAGAGCGAACCTCGGGACCGTCAGCGATCATCCCACTATCAACTACGGAGTGTATACGTTCCAACTCCGCGTCATCCAATTGTGGATCAGCGATTGGAATCATTAAGTATCGTTCTCACTCTGTAGTTTCTCGGGGAGCGGTTTGAATGTCGCGGGTGCGCCGACTGCGAGCGTCTCGGCTGGTACGTCTTCTGTGACGACGGCCCCGGCTGCGACGAAGGCCTGTTCTCCTACTGTGACTCCAGGAAGGATCGTCGCGTTCGCGCCGATCGATGCCGATTGCTTTAGCGTCGGTCCCTCGAGATTGACATCCTGTCTGACCGGATACGGATCGTTCGTTAGGACGGCACAGGGACCGATAAACACTCGATCTTCAATCGTCGTCTGTGTAGGCACGTAAACATCAGTCTGAAGACTCACTCTATTTCCTACGTCTGTGTGGCCGTCGATGACCGTATTTGTCCCGATGATACACTCTCGGCCAATTTCGGTGTGTTCTCGGACCAGAACGTTGTGTCCGGTCTGTGTTTTATCATCTATTGTAACATCATTATAAATAATACTCCCGGTGCGGATGACCACTCCATCTCCGAGTTTCGTCGGACTTGCGTCCTCGGTATATTCGTACCCTATCGTAGTTCCTGGATCAATTTCACAATTTTCTCCCTGATGTGTCTCGCTCATCATCTATATCGTTAAGCGAGATAGTTCTGCTACTTATATACTTGTATCGAATCGTCGTCTCTAATTAATCAATAGCCTCTCGAATAGCCTTTAAATAGGTCTCAGCAACTGAGATCCAGTTATTTTTGTTTGCTTTCTGCCGAAGATTTTCACAACGCCGGTTGGCCTCGTCAGGGTTATTCCGTATCTGTTCAAGTCCGCTAGCGATCGCTCCGGGAATTGGTTCCACAAACCAGATTTCCTCCTCCGAAAACTCTCTTTGGAGATGTCCCGGCATACCGAGTACCGGAAGCATTGAGGCTCCGTACTCAAGTATTTTTAATGGTCGTTCGACATCAACCAGACACAGTCCGACATCAGCATGGTGGAGGAATCCTGGGACGCGATCGTGAGTGAACGATCCCATATAGTACACGTTCGACCTTTGGTCGGCCGCTCGTTCCACAGCTTCCTGCTGGCCACGCTCACCAATAAAAACGAATTCCCAGTCTTCGGTTAGTTCTGCGCATTCAAGAATTTCGGTGATATGGTACGCCGAAGAGAACCGACCGGGATAAAGCGCAATCGGTGAATCAAGGTCTACCCCAGCACCCTCAAGCTCCTGACGCGCAAAATCTATCGACTCAGAAGATGGATCTGAAAAAATACCGTAATTGACAGCATTTTTTGCCAAAATCGCATTAATTCCCTTATTCTGAGCCATTTGGTATGAATCATTCTCGGCAAACATCGCAACCCTTGCGCGGCGTAGAACCCACCACTCGTATTTATAAAGTAGTTTGTATATGGGGTTCGGGAGACCTGAGATCTGCGAAATTGGGTCACTTACATCACCAATAAATGGTTTATCCAAGATTTTTGATAGTGGATATCCGAGATATAAGCCCATCCGTACGTTGCCGATGATAAGGTCGTGGTCACCCCTCAAGGCTTCATAAATTACAGATATCACGTCCCAACCACTGGCGTCCTGAAGCGTAACCTCGACATCCGCTTTCTCCAGATGGTAAATTATTCGTTCTCTGCGAGTACTAACGTTGTCCCCTGTAGATGGTTGAAGCCAGAGAATTTTCATTTTGTCGCACGGAGGAATGTCTCTTCACCCCGAGAATTCAATATATTAACTGAAAATCCTAACTCTCTTAGTTTATCAACTACCGCTTGATGTGATTCACCTCGATCTTCAAGTTTATCGGCATGGGTTTCACAATATATGACTGAACATTTTTCAAGTGTATTTTCCATTCCGCGGAGAACTGCTAATTCGGCCCCTTCAACATCAATCTTCACCACATCCGGCTTTGGAATCTCATTTAATTCATCACCTCTAATAGTTTCGACGGAAATCGTATTTGTTTCATTTCCGGTCGAAAGTGCGTGGGCACCTTCACCAGCAGCTTCAGAGCCAGCAATTGCGAGCTCTGCGGTTCCAGTTGTATCTGATAGGGCTTCTTGACGAATACTGGTGTTCGAAATATTGTTTATATCTATATTTTCTATCAATCGGTTTCGGTTCGCTGGGTGTGGCTCGAAAGCAATACTCTGCCCAGATTTTTGGCTCACAAAGCAGGTATACAGCCCTACGTTTGCTCCGATATCATAAAAAACATCTTGCGGTGTCACGTCTGTCAGAACGGATTCAATAATCTGCTTTTCCTCCATTAGCGCTTGAAACCTCTGTATTTCTACCCCATTGGTCACGTGGAAGGTGGCAGTTTTATTTTTGATCTCCAGTTCTATTGTATCTACAAGGGTAAATCCCGAAAGAAGTCGAGAATACCCTTTCCGTAGGCGTTTCTCGAGTCCGAGGGATACAGCAACACGTTTGATTGGACCACGATACAGTAATTTCCTCGCCGTCTCCAATATACCGATTATGGACTTACTCTTCATAGTTTCCTCACGTTTTCTCCACTGGAAATGGCGTTCCGGGTGTCGAACACCAACTCACTATGTTCCAGAATCAGGTCGATATCAAACTGATCGTGATCAGTCAAAATAATCACACAATCGTGCGCCTCAAGTTCTGCCGCAGTCAAGTCAACTGACTTGTATGTCTCATCTTCGACCTCAAATATCGGGACGTATGGGTCGTGGTACGATATGTCCGCACTACGTTCCTCTAGTAGCCCGATTACGTCGTACGCGGGCGATTCCCGCACGTCAGAGACTCCGGGCTTGTACGCGACGCCGACGATCAGTATCGACGACTGCGACACCGCCAGCCCCTTTTCGTTGAGGAGTTCGTTTACCCGCCGGACCACGTGAACGGGCATCTCCCGGTTCACCTGATCGGCAAGGTCGATGAACCGCGTTTGGATCCCCTGTTGCCCGGCCTTCCACGACAAGTATAGCGGGTCGATAGGGATACAGTGTCCGCCTAATCCCGGCCCCGGGTAAAACGGCATGAAGCCGTACGGTTTCGTTGACGCCGCATCGACGACCTGCCAGACATCGACGTTGAGGTCGTTCGCGATCATCGCGATCTCGTTTATCAGCCCGATGTTGACGGCGCGGAACGTGTTCTCCAGCAGCTTCACCAGTTCGGCTTCGGTCGAAGAGTCGACGCGGACCACCTCATCGAACACCCGCTCGTACAGGGCCATCGCGTGATCGCCACAGGAGGGCGTCACCCCGCCGAGCACTTTTGGAATTTCCGTGAGCGCGTAATCCTCTCGACCCGGGTCGATCCGTTCCGGCGAGAAAGCCACGTAGACGTCTTCACCGACGGTCTTGCCGTTTTCGGACAGCGTCGGTGCGACCAGTTCCTCCGTCGCGCCGGGGTACACCGTGCTTTCGAGGACGACCGTACAGCCGTCCGGTAGCACCTCGGCGAGGCGCTCTGTCGCGTCGGCGACGTACGAGAGGTTCGGCTGTCCCGTCTTTCGCAGCGGTGTCGGAACGCAGATCGACACGCCCTCGACGTCGTTCAACGCCTCGTACTCGGTCGTTACCTGTAACCCGGCCGCGAGGGCGTCCTCCACGTCCGCGTCAGAGATGTCGGTCACGTAGGAGCGTCCGTTCCGGAGCGTTTCGATCCGCTCTTCGTCGATGTCGACACCTACCACGTCGTATCCGGCCCGGGTGAACGCCAGCGCAAGCGGGAGCCCGACGTAGCCGAGTCCGACGACGCCGACCTTCGGCGCGTCGTCACCAGTATCCATTGTTGCGGTATAGCCCGATTCGACTGATAAGCCTTGTTGAGTCGGTGTCAGCGGTACGTCGCGAGTCCGTAGAGGTATCCGAACCCGACGACGGCGGTGAAGACGAACATCGCGACCAGCTGTGTGAGCTTCGCGACTGTCGGATCAGCGAACAGATTCCGGAGTCGCTGTGGCACGTACTGCGTCGTGAGGTCATGGAGGTACTCGCCCTCGTTCCCCTCGTCTTCGGGGTGTCGAAGGTTCATCACCCGTTTCGAGTACCCCTGCCAGAAAGCGCGCCCAACGAGCCAACGAAAGTCAGTTCGGTACTCGAAGATTTTGTGGTAGACGATAGCCTCGTCGTTGTACACGACGCCACGACCGTATCGTTCGCGCATCCGAATACACGCGGGCGCCTCGTGCGCCTGTACGTGACTGTCCCCTTTTCGGCCCGTTTCCTCGTCGTAGCCGCCGATGTCGAGGAATTTCTCTCGATCGAACGCGATGTTCGATCCGTACGTGTTCCGCACCTCTTCGAGGTGGTCGGCGAACCCGCGCTCCGTACAGCCGATGAGCCAGTAGAACTCTTCGGGCAGGAACGACGGCTTCTCGGCGAGCCACTCGGGGTCCAATCGGCCGCCGACCGCGTGAGCATCGGTCGACTCGTACGTCTCGACGAGCGTCGCGATCCACTCCGGCGTTGCGACGGCGTCGTCGTCGAGGAAGGCGACCAGTTCGCCCGACGCCAACTCGGCGCCTTTCGTCCTGCTGTACGAGATACCACGGTTCTCGTCGTTGTTGTGTATCCGAACTCCTTCGCGACCGCCGTACTCTTCTCTCATCCGGTCGGCGACAGCGTCGTTCCCGTCGCTCACGAGAACGATTTCGACCGGGTCGTACGTCTGTGCGAGTACGCTTTCGACGGCCTCCATGAAGTCAGGGAACCGATCCAGCGTGTACGTACAGAGGACGACCGAGACCTTCACGGGCAACTTGTCTCTTTAAGATTGTTTATGCCTTCCGTCTCGGCCTGATCACTCGGGCGTCCTTTTTCAATCGAGGTTTCGTTAGGAGATGGCAAGCCTTATGCGCGTTTTGACAGTCCCTTGCGGTAATGAGTGAATCACACGACCCACCGGACGGATCGGACTCCTCCCCGTTCGATCTGCTCGAACAGTGGTACCACGTGCCGGTCCTCCTCGGGGTATTCGCGTTCATGCTCTGGACGCGACTCCGGTCGTACGGGAACTTCATCCAGAACGGCGAGGTGTACTTCCGCGGCAACGACGCGTGGTATCACCTCCGCACGACGAACTATCTCCTCGAAAACTATCCGAGCACCCTTCCGTACGACGTCTGGACCGGGTTCCCCTTCGGGACAAACGCAGGCCAGTTCGGAACCCTGTGGGACCACATCATGGCGGTCAGCATCTGGATCGCCCGGCCGATCATGGGGAGCACCGAGGAAGTAATGCTCGTCATGGCGCCGATTGCCGGGGCGCTCGTCGCCGTGCCGACGTACTTCATCGCGCGACGGTTTACTGACCGTGTCCCCGCACTCGCCGGCGCGGCGACGCTTGCGCTCTTTTCTGGTACCTTTCTCCGGTACTCACTTGTCGGCTTCCCCGACCACAGCGCGGCCGAGGTGCTCTTCCAGAGTACCGCCGTCCTCTCGTTCCTCGTCGCGCTCGGGGTCGCCGAACGGGAGAAACCCGTGTGGGAACTCGTGGTCGACCAGGACTGGGACGCGCTCCGCGAGCCGATCGCCTACGCCGCCACAGCCGGCGTCGCGCTCGGCCTCTATATGTGGACGTGGCAACCAGGGGTGCTAATGGTCGGGTTCACGGGAATCTTCCTCGCGGTGAAGCTCACGAGCGATACCTACCACGGGAAGAGCCCGGAGCCGGTCGCGTTCGCCGGAGCGGTCGCGATGACCGTCACAGGGGTCATGCAGATTATCCCGCTTAACGAGTTTGCCTTCAGCCCAACTGGTTACTCATTCCTTCAGATAGTCACCCCACTCGCCGTCGCGCTCGGCGCCGTCTTCCTCGCGTGGCTCGCTCGGCAGTGGGAGGCACGTGACCTCGGTACCGACACCTATCCCGCGGCGGTAGGAGGACTGATCCTCGCGTCCGCGGGGTTCGTCTGGCTGGCGATTCCGTCGCTATGGTCGACGATCATCAGTAACCTCCTCAACACTATTGCCTTCTCCGCGAGCGCCGGCGCCCGCACCATCGGCGAGGCACAACCGCCACTTCAAGGCGCTTCCTTCGCGAACTTCGTTCTCTCGCAGTACGGGCTCGCCTTCTTCCTCGCGCTCGCCGCGATCCTCTACGTCCTCGCGCGCCCGCTCTACCGCTCTGACGACACGAACCACACGCTGTACATCCCGGCCGCGCTCGCCGTCGTCGGCTCCGTCTACGCGGTCCCGCAGGCGTACGGCGCGATCGGCGGCCTCGTCGGCGTCGACTGGCAGGTGATCGGCCTGCTCATCGCCGCCGCCTTCCTCGTCGGCGCGACGCTGCTCGTCGAGTACGACGCCGAGGAGCTGTACTTCGTCGTGTGGGCGGCGTTCATCGGCAGCGCCGCGTTCACACAGGTCCGGTTTAACTACTATTTCGCCGTTGTCGTCGCTGTCGGCACGGCGTACTTCCTCCAGGTGGCGCTCGACGCTCTCGATCTTACCTCGCTTGAGGCCGTCCGCGAGATCGAGGGGTGGCAGGTGCTCACCGTCGCCGCTGTCCTTGCGATCCTCATCGTCCCCCTCGTCGGTGTCGCGACCCCGGTCTGGCAGGCGGGCAACTCCAGTAACCCCGGGAGCGTCGTCCAGTGGGACGAGAGTCTCCAGTGGATGAACGACGAGACGCCCCAGCCGGGTGAACTCGAGGGCGCAGACAACCCGATGGAACTGTACGGCACCTACGAGCGCCCCGCAGACGGTGACTTCGAGTACCCCGAGGGCGCATACGGCGTCCAGTCGTGGTGGGACTACGGCCACTGGATCACCACGCGCGCCGAGCGCATCCCGAACGCCAACCCGTTCCAGCAGAACGCGGGCGCAGCGGCCGACTACCTGCTCGCGCCGAGCGAAGAAGAAGCCGCAGAGGTGCTCGCGAGCCAGAGCACCGAGGGCAACGACACCCGCTACGTGATGGTCGACTGGCAGATGGCGTCGCCGAACTCCAAGTTCAACGCGCCGGTCACGTTCTACTCGGGCAACGAGACGGTGCGTGACTTCAACGAACTGCTCTACCAACGCGTGGAGGGCCCGCAGGGCCAGCAGGGCGGGCTCCGCGCCGCGCTCCAGACGCGCACGCAGCGCTACCACGAGAGCCAGATGATCCGGCTCTACCAGCACTATGGCAGCGCGGTCGAACCGCAGCCGGTCGTCGTCGACTGGGAGCCGCAGACGGCACAGACCCAGTCCGGCGAACAGATCGAGATCAAGGTCCTGCCGAGCGAAGGCCAGGCGATCCGCCGGTTCGATAACCTCTCGGCGGCGCAGGCGTACGTCGAGGAGGACGGCTCCGCGCAGGTCGGCGGCGTGATGGGCGTCCCCTCCGAGCGGCTGGACGCGCTCGAACACTACCGGCTGGTCCACGCCACGGAGGCGCCGGGCCGGTCGCCGTACGCCCAGCAGGCGAGCATCCTCGCCCAGCGGTTCGGCGTCGACCTCCAGGCGACGTTCGGCGAGTCGTTCTTCGGCGCGCTGCGTGACGACTTCGTCAAGACGTTCGAACGCGTTCCGGGCGCGACCGTCGAGGGGTCGGGTGCCGAGCCCGGCCAAGAGGTCAAGGCGACGGTCGAGCTCCGGAAGCCGAACGGAGAGACGTTCGAGTACACGCAGTACGCGACCGCCGACGAGGACGGGACCTTCGAGTTTACGCTCCCGTACTCGACGACGGGCTACGACGAGTTCGGCCCCGAGAACGGGTACACGAACACGAGCGTCCGCGCGACCGGGCCGTACAACATTACCACCGAGCGGACGACCGGCGACGACCTGTACACCACCGAGCGGTTCGGACAGGTCGAGGTGACCGAGGGCCAGGTCGTCGGCGTCGACGACGCGGCGGCGACGGTCGAACTCGAAGAGCGGATCATCGACTGTCCCAGCGGCGACCCCGAGTGCCCGGTCGACGACGGCGGCGGAAGCGACGGCGGCGACTCGACGAACTCGACCGACGCGGGGTCGCTGATCGGCGCCGAGCCGGTCGCGAGCGCGGCCGACCTGACCGCGACCGCGGCGAACTGACCGCGGACGCCGAGGCCGCGGCCGATGCGGCCGTCTGATACCCGGCCCTTCTTTACCGCGGCCGCGTTTCTCCAGAGCAGATGGCCGACCTCCGCGAGTGGGCGACGATATACCTCAAGGGCGTGGCGATGGGGAGCGCCGACGCCGTGCCGGGCGTCTCCGGCGGCACCATCGCGCTGATCGTCGGGATCTACGAGCGGCTGATCGCGGCGGTCACCGCCGTCGACCCCGACCGCGCCCGCCGCGTGCTCGCCGGCGTCCGACCGGGCGGCCGCGCCGACGCGCGGGCCGCGTTCCGCGAGGTCGACGGCGCCTTCCTCCTCGTGTTGGGCGGGGGAATCGGCACCGCGGTCGTGACCGTGTTGAGCGCGGTCAACCGCCTGCTCACGACCCAGCCGGTGGCGACGTACGGCTTCTTCTTCGGGCTGATCGCGGCCAGCGCCGCGGTGCTGCTCGGCGACGTCGACCTCGCGACGCCGCGCCGGAAGGCCGCCGCGGTCGCCGGCTTCGCGCTCGCGTTCCTCGCGTCCGGCGTCGCGGCGACCGCGCTCGGCAACCCCCTACCGGTCGTCTTCGTCGCCGGGGGCCTCGCCGTCAGCGCGATGGTGCTGCCCGGGATCTCGGGCTCGCTGCTGCTCGTCGTCCTCGGCCAGTACGAGTACATGTCCGGCGTCGTCGCGCGGTTCGTCGACGCCGCCGGCGCGCTCGCGCTGGGCGACGGCGCGGACGCGCTCGTCGAGACGCTGCCGCCGGTGGCGGCGTTCCTCCTCGGCGGCGTCTGCGGGCTATTCACCATCGCGCACGCCGTCCGCTACGCGCTGGCGCGGGCGCGGGCCGCCACGCTCGCGTTCCTCGTGAGCCTCGTCGTCGGGGCGCTGCGCGCGCCGCTGGTGGAGGTGTCTGCGCGGCTGGCCGAGAGCGGCGAGTCCTGGCGCGCGGCCGCGCCGCGGTTCGCGCTGGCCGCGCTCGTCGGCGCCGGGCTCGTGGCCGTTCTGAATCGGTACTCCGCGGCGATCGAGTACTGAGCGGTGGGTCCGGTCGCGGTTAAGAAGGGAAAGCGGGTCACAGCCAGTCTGTCGTCACCAACCACCCCCAAATGGGTTGGCTTGTCGGTTGACCCGGTTTGGCCGACTCTGTAGAGAACAGAGGAGAGAGCCCACGAGAGTCGTGAGAGGAAGTCAAGCTGGTTCGGTCCGGAACCGAGTGATCGGGACGTCGGTGACGTCGTCGTAGTCGTCGTCGGCACCGACCAAGATCACCCCGTCGACATGCGCTGCTGTCCCGAGCGCAAAAGCATCACCGAGTGCTAGCGAGTAGCGGAATTTGAAGTCGGCTGCTGGCGCCCATGTCTGTTCGGTGTCGACGCGACGGATGCCACTTTCCTCGAGAACGTCGACGACGGCATCAGCGCGCTCCTCGCCGTCGATCGCCCGGACAATATAATGGACCTCGGCAAGATTGGCCGCCGAGATGTAGCCGTCTGCTGCGCCTTCGATGGCCTCAACGTACGTTTCGACGGTGTCGCTCCCTGGTTCGTTACAGAAATAGGCGATGAGTGGTTCGGCGTCGAAGACGATCGTTTCGGGAATCTCAGCCCCGTTGGTCATGCGTCAGCCTCGTCGTCACCGGCGTAGCGCCGCCGCAACTCTTCTTCACTGGCTTTGTCCGCTGTCCGTTCCTCTTGGAGGCGCTCGGTTGCTGAGCGCCCCTGCTCGTCGGTTTTCCCTTCCAGAACCCCACGCAGGTCCGTAACCGAGTGGATGGGGCGAACAACGATGTCGCCCTCTTCGGTCCGAATGAACTTCACACGGCCGGGCGTGTCGATACCCAACTCCTCACGGAACTCCTTCGGGATTGTGGCTTGCCCGCGCGACGATACGGACACCACTTTTTCAGACTCTGTCTTACTCATACTATTTTCTATTATTACTTTTCTTCAGACATATAAAATACTAGCGTTGAATTAGGTAGTTAACAGATCAGATCAGTCATTGATTCGCCGGTCTCGAGTGAACGGCTCGTCGTGGATCGCTGACTCGACATCTGAAGTGGCTCGCAACGCCTTTTCCGTTCCCGCGCGTACGCCCCGATATGGTCCAGATGGAATCCGACTCGGCGCTCGACCGCGGCGACGCCGCGCCCGACTTCGAACTGCCCGGCGCGGACGGGGAAACGTACGCGCTCGACGACTTCGACGCGGACGCGCTGCTCATCGTGTTTACGTGTAACCACTGCCCGTACGCGAAGGCGAAGATCGACCTGCTGAACGAGCTCGCCGCCGGGTACGACGACCTCGCGGTCGTCGGGATCAACCCCAACGACGCCGACGCGTACCCGGAGGACTCCTTCGAGGCGATGCGCGAGGCGGTCGCGAACGGCACCGTCGCGTACGACGCGTACCTCCGCGACGAGACCGGCGAGGTCGCGGCCGCCTACGACGCGGTGTGTACCCCCGACCCGTTCCTCTTCGGCCGCGAGGACGGCGCGTGGCGGCTGCGCTACCACGGCCGGCTCGACGACGCGCTCAACCCAGACGACGAGCCGACGGAGTTCTACATTCGCGACGCGGTCGACGCCGTCCTCGCGGGCGAGGACGTCGAAATCCCGGACCGGCCCTCCCGGGGCTGTTCGATCAAATGGCCCGACGCCTGAGTCGCCCCCGCTGCGATCACCGGTAACACCGGATCGGCGTTCCGCCGGAGACGACTTAACAAGCGTCCGGGCCGAACGGGTGGTATGGGAATGAAAGGCGACGAGCCGGACCTCCACGAGATCGATCGCTACGACGGCGGCGTCGGCTGGATCGCGTACCCCGACGAGACGATGGAGCGCGCGAGCCACGCGTTCGCGGTCCCCAACGAGGAGGCGGACGCCGACGACGTGTGGGTGGTCGACCCGGTCGACGCGCCCGGCGTCGACGAGCTGCTCGCCGACCTCGGCGACGTCGCCGGCGTCGTGGTCGGGCTCGACCGCCACGTGCGCGACAGCGGCGAGGTCGCGGCGCGCCACGACGTCCCGGTGTACGTCGCCGAGTGGATGACGGGCGTCGCGGAGGAGCTCGGCCCGGACGTCGAGGTCGAGCGGTTCGGCGCACGGCTCGCGGACACCGGCTTCGAGGCAATCAAAATCCGCGACTCCTCGCTGCCGCCGTGGCAGGAGGTCGGGCTCTTCGACGGGGAGACGCTGATCGTCCCCGAGTCGCTCGGCTCCGCGTCGTACTTCCGGGGCGACCGCGAGCGCCTCGGCGTCCACCCGATGCTGCGGCTCACGCCGCCGACTGGCGCGCTCTCCGGGCTCGACCCCGAGCGCGTCCTCGTCGGCCACGGCGTGGGCGTCCACGAGCGCGCGGCCGTCGCCCTCGAGGACGCGCTCTCCGACTCGCGGCGGAAGGCGCCGGGACTGTACGCGAAGACGCTCAAATCGGCACTGCCGTTCTGAGCGCGGGCAGAGACGGCCTGTGAGGCCGGACGCACCGACCGCACCGACCGAACCGTGCGTGACCTTTTGCCAATGCGTCCCGTAGCGGGGCTCGACCAGTGATCTACGTCACCCGCGACCTGTTGACCGTGCTGCGCGAGCGCGCCGCGAGCGAGGACCCCGAGGCGGTGAACCTCCGGCTCTCGGCCACGCCGGCCGGCGAGTTCGAGGCCGACCTCGGCCTCGACCCGGCTACGCCGGTGGTGACCCACTTCACGCTCCCGTCCGTGGGGAACTCCGTCAGCTCCGTGTTCGGCGTCGACCTCGGCACGCCGGCGGGCGCGGGCGGCGCGCGGTTCCTCTCGCACCCGGACGGGTTCCTCGGGGTCTCCCGCACCGACGACCTCGCGGGCGTGGTGATCGTCGCGGTCCCGCCGTACGACGGCGACTCGGTCGCCGCGTTCGACCGGTCCGGGGACGGGGTCGAGCTCGCCGTCGTCGACGCCGCGCCGCCGACCGAGTCCGTGCCGGAATGAGCGGGACGCGCCGAGAACAGGGGTTTCAAGCCGCCGGAGGGAGTAACACGCCGTAATGGCAGCACGGCCACCCGGCGGCGGCGATACGGAGGAGCCGGAGGCGATCGAGTTCGGCATCGCCGCGCTCGACGCACGGCTCGACGAGGCGGACGTGTCGTTTCCCGCGACGGCCGCGGAGCTACGGGACGCGCTCGGCGATCAGGAGGTGCCCTACGACGCGCAGGGGCGCTCCATCGCGCTCGCGGACGCGCTCGACCGCGTGCCCAAGCGGGAGTTCGAAAACGAGACGACGTTTCTCGACGCCATGTACCCGGTGTTCGACGAGGCGCGCCGGGAAGAGCGCGGCGTGATCGCCAGCCTCCGCGACGCTCTCCCCTTCTGAAGCGGCCCCGGGCGCGGCGCGCGCGGTCGGGAACCTGTTACCGGGACTCCGCCCGGGCCTCGACCTCGCTCCCTTCCTCGTCGGACTCGCCCGTGTCGTACCGCTCGATGACGTCGTTGATCAGGACGACGTCGCCGACCGCGCGGACCCAGCGGTACGGGACGATGACGCCGGTCGATCCGCCCACCTGTCCGGCGAACAGTTCGTGGTTGAGTTCGGCGAGCGCGAGGCCGGTGACGGAGCGCGCGTCCAGATCGAGCTGGATGTCTTCGATCTCGCCGACGAAAACGCCGTTGCTCGAGTACACCTCGCGACCGACGAGCGACGTGATCTCTTCGGGGGCTGCGTTCATACCTGATAGGGTCACGAGCGCGCCTAATAAGCGTTCGTTGTCGAACGACGCGCGTCGGACGCCGGCGGGTCCCGCGGGGTCGACGCCGCGCGCGTCGCCGTCAGTCACTCCCGCGGCGCGACGACCTCGATCGGATGTCTCGGCGCCGCGTCCAACAGGGCGTCGAGCTGCTCGGTACAGGACGTGCCCGGTGCGACGACGGTGCGGTCGGTGTCGCCGAACTGCTCGACGAGGGGCTCGCCGACGTCCACGCTCAGCTCGTAGTAGTCCGTCTTGTAGCCGAACGAGCCCGCCATCCCGCAACACTCCGTGTCGGAGACGCGCACGTCGTAGCCGAGCCGTTCGAGGGTCGCGGTCGCGTACTCGCTCACCCCGACCGTGCGGGCCTGACAGTGCGGGTGGTAGGCGATCCGCTGCCCCGACGCCACCGGGCCGGTCCCCTCGCTCGGCGCGCGCAGCGCCGCCGGGTCGGCGCCGTTCTCCAGCAGGCCGAAGGCGTACTCCATGACGTCGTAGCTCGCGTCCGCGAGCCGCTCGTAGGAGGCGGCCGGGAGGAACCGCTCGTACTCGCGACGGAACGTCGCGAGGTCGCTCGGCTCGATGGCGACCACGTCGCGGCCGGCGTCGAGGTGGGGCGCCAGCCCGGCGTAGAGGTCCTCGGCGGCGGCCTCGGCGGTCGCGATCATCCCCTGCGACAGCGGCGGGCGGCCGCTCCCGGGAAGGTCCGGCACGCGGACGCGGACGCCCAGTGCCTCCAGCGCCCTGACGGTCGCCTTCCCGCGCCCGACGTCGACGTAGTTCGTCGCGGTGTCGGGGTAGACGACGGCCTCGCGGGTCGCCTCGTCGGCCGGGACCGCCGGGCCGCCCCGCGCGTCGAACCACTCCACGAGCGACTCGCGCGCGAACTCGGGGAGCTCTCGGCGGCGGTCGATGCCGGCCACCCGCTCGGCGAGCGCGCGCACCGAGCCGGCGTTCGCGAGGCGGTTGGCGACCGGCGCCGTCTTGTGGCCCCACTCCGCGAGCGTCGCGTAGTTGCCCACGAGGCGCGTGGCCAGGTCGAGCCCGCCGGGCTCCTCGTCCGGGACCAGCTCCTCGAACATCCAGTCCGTCTGGCCGGGCTCCGCCTCGCCGCGGTTGATCCGGTCGCGGACCGCGGTGTTGATCCACGGGATGTCGATGCCGACCGGACACGCCGGGACGCAGCGCGAGCAGCCGGTACAGAGGTCGTTGAACTCGGCCGCGGTGTCGAGCCCCTCGATGCCGGCCTCCCAGCCGGTGGCGATCCCGCCGGAGTACGTCTCGCCGCCGAACGCGTGGCCGCCGACGCTCTGGAAGTTGCCGCAGGCGTTCGAGCAGGCCGAACAGCGGATACAGTACAGCGTCTCCTTCAGCTCCTCGTCGTCGCGCATCGCCATGCGCCCGTTGTCGATCAGGACGAGGTGGAACTCGCGGTCGGACTCCGAGCCGTCGGCGAGCGGCTCGTCCGCCGCTTCGAAGTCCGGCACGGGCGAGTCGACGGGCGGCGTGAGCGTCGAGATGTAGGAGGTCACGTCCTGACCGGTCCCCGACCGGCCGATCAGCTCGACGAACGGGGAGAACTCCTCGACGGTCGGGACGAGCTTCTCGACGCCCGCGACCGCGACGTGGGTGTCGGTCGCGGTCACCGTCTTGCGAGCGTTCCCCTCGCTGGTGACTAAGAGCATGGTGCCCGAGTCGGCGGCGATGAAGTTCGCGCCGGTCATCCCGAGGTCCGCGTCCTCGATCAGCTCGCCCAGCCGCTCGCGGGCGAACATCGTGAGCTCCTCGGCGGTCTCGGGCGGGTCTTCCGGGTCGAACCGCTCGGCGAACAGCTCCGCGATCCCCTCACGCGACTTGTGGATCGCCGGCGCGACGATGTGCGAGGGCTCCTCGTCGGCCAGCTGGAGCACCCACTCGCCGAGGTCGGTCTCGACGACGTCGACGCCGTCCGCTTCGAGCGCGTCGTTCACCTCGATCTCCTCGGAGGTCATCGACTTCGACTTCACCGCGCGCTCGGCGTCTCGCTCGGCCGCGACCTCGCGGACGTACCGGTTCGCGTCGGCCGCGTCGTCGGCGAGGTACACCGTGCCCCCGTTCGCCTCGACGCTCGCTCTCACCTCGTCGATGAGGTCGGGGAGCCGCTCGATCGCGTCCTCCTTGATCGCCCGCGCCTCGTCTTTCAGTTCCTCGTAGCCGTCGAGCCGCCCGGTCGACTCGTAGCGGCCCTCGTTGAACCCGCGGGTGTTCTCTGCGACCGCGTCGCCCTCGGTCGTCAACAGCTCGCGGATCCGCTCGGCCTTCGCCTCGCGGTCGGGATTGTCCGCCGGTTCGGTCGCCGCCGCCTCCTCGGCGCCGGTCTCGGCGTCGCTACTCATTGGTCGTCCTCCGCGTCGACAGCGGCGTCCGAGCCGTCCGCCGCGTCCTCGCCGCGCAACAGGATCACGTGGACCTCCTTCGGCCCGTGCGCGCCGTGAACGAGCCCGCCCATGTCCGCGGTCGCGCTCGGCCCGGTCGCGAACACCACGTCGACCGACTCGTCGCGCGCCCGCGGCCCGAGCCAGTCGAAGGCGTCGGGCATGTCCGGGACGAGGTCGGCCTCTCGGAGGACGACGACGTGGCGGTCGACGAAGAGGCTCACCGGCTCCGTGCCGGCCGCGTCCGCCTCCAGCGCGACGCTCCCGTACTCGGCGACGCCGAGCGACGCCGCGGTGACGCCGGTGTGCGCCGCCCGGAGGTCGGCGGTCGTCGGCGCCGTCTCGACGCGGTCCGGCAGGGCCGCGGGCGAGTCGGCGAACGCGGCCGGCCCCGAGCGCGCCAGCGGCACCCCGACCGCGGGCTCGCCCGCGGCCGCCTCGACCATGGCCGCGCACTCCGCGGGCGGCCCCGTCGAGACCGCGACGCCGAGGTCGTCGAGCCGACCGGCGAACGTCGACGTGTCTGCGAGTGACATGGATGTGAGTTCGCCGGCCGGCATATGGGTGTTACGGCGGCTCCCGGCAGGCGACAGCGCGGCCGGGACGCGGCGGTCTCGGCCGCCGCGGGGCGACCGAATTCCGCCGACGCGCGGACGGCAGGAGGTTTTTTCATGGTTCGACCGCGAGGGAGTCGCATGGCGACTAACACCCCGGGTCCCGACCCGACGGACGGCGGGGACTTCGACTACACCGGCGGCGCGGTGGAGCGACCGGACCTCGTCGACGCGCTCGCCGAGCGCGTCGCGGGCGACGTGCGGTTCGACGATTACTCGAAGCGGCTGTACGCGACCGACGCCTCGGCGTACGAGGTCACGCCGATCGGCGTCGTGATCCCGGAGTCGACCGCGGACGTCGCGGCCGTCCACGAGTACTGCTTCGAGGAGGGGATCCCCGTCCTCCCGCGGGGCGGCGGCACCTCGCTCGCCGGGCAGACCGTCAACGAGGCGGTCGTCCTCGATCTGACGGGCGAGATGGACGACGTGGTGTCGACCGATCCCGACGCGAAGCGGGCCCGCGTCCAGGCCGGCGCGTACGTCGGCGACCTGAACGCCGCGGTCGAGCCCGACGGCCTGAAGTTCGCGCCCGACCCGGCGTGGCGCGACAAGTCCGCGGTCGGCGGCGCGATCGGCAACAACTCCACCGGCTCGCACTCGCTGAAGTACGGGAAGACCGACCACTACGTCGAGGAGGCGGAGGTCGTCCTCGCCGACGGCACCGTGACGACGTTCGGCGAGGTCGCGGTCGAGGACCTCCGCGCGTCCGCCGACCCTGACGCCGACGACCTCCTGCCCCGGATCCACGCCGAGGTCGTCCGAGTCCTCGACGAGGAGGCCGACCGGATCGACGAGCGGTTCCCGGAGCTGAAGCGGAACGTCTCCGGCTACAACCTCGACCGCCTGCTCGCCGAGCATCGCGGCGAACACGGCGAGGCGGGCGTTGTCAACCTCGCCCGCCTGCTCGCCGGCAGCGAGGGGACGCTCGCGACGGTGACGGAGGCGACCCTCTCGCTCGTCGAGATCCCCGAGACGAAGGCGGTCGCGCTGCTCACCTACGACGACCTCCTCGACGCGATGGAGGACGTGGCGGCGTGCCTCGAACACGACCCAGCCGCCGTCGAGGTGATGGACGACGTTCTGCTGGGGCTCGCCGCCGACACGCCGGAGTTCGAGGACGTCGTCGGCATGCTCCCCGACGGCACCGACTCCGTGCTGCTCGTCGAGTTCTACGCCGACAGCGACGCGGCGGGGAAGCGGAAGGTCGCGGACCTGATCGCGGATCGGGTGGGCGCGGCCGCGAACGGGGGCGACGGGGACGGCGCCGGCGTCGCCACCGCGGTCGAGCCGAGCGCGGGCGCCGCCGAGACGACGAGCCACCCCCGTCGGGCGGTTCACGCGATGGAGGCGCACGACCCCGAGAAGCGCGACCGGTTCTGGAAGATGCGCAAGGCGGGGCTCCCGATCCTCCTGTCGCGGACCACCGACGAGAAGCATATCTCCTTCATCGAGGACTGCGCCATTCCCCCGGAGCACCTCCCCGAGTACACTCGCGAGTTCCAGGAGATCCTCGCCGACAACGACACGTTCGCGACCTTCTACGCGCACGCCGGCCCGGGCGTGCTCCACGTCCGCCCGCTGATCAACACGAAGGACGTCGACGGCGTCGACGCGATGGTCGACATCGCCGACCGCGTCACCGACGCGGTGGTCCGGCTCGGCGGGTCGGTATCCGGCGAACACGGCGACGGGCGCGCCCGGACGCAGTGGAACCGGAAGCTGTACGGCGACGACCTCTGGGAGGCGTTCCGCGACCTCAAAACCGCGTTCGACCCCGACTGGCTGCTCAACCCCGGGAACGTCTGCGGGGAGTTCGACATGCGCGAGAACCTCCGGTTCGACGACGACTACGAGTACGACGCCGGCTTCGACCCCGCGATGGAGTGGGCCGTCGACAACGGGATGCAGGGGATGGTCGAGCTCTGTCACGGCTGCGGCGGCTGCCGCGGCCCGCAGGAGACGACCGGCGGCGTGATGTGCCCGACCTACCGCGCCGCCGACGAGGAGATCCAGTCGACCCGCGGGCGGGCGAACACCCTCCGCGGGGCCATGACCGGCGAGCTCCCCGACGACCCGACCGACGACGAGTTCGTCACCGAGGTGATGGACCTCTGTGTCGGCTGCAAGGGCTGTAAGGTCGACTGCCCGAGCGGCGTCGACATGGCGAAGCTGAAGGCCGAGGTCGAACACGCCCACCACGAGGAACACGGTATCGACCTTCGAACGCGACTGCTCGGCCGCTTCGAGTCGCTCGCGCCGCTCGCCTCGAAGTTCGCCCCGCTCTCGAACCTCCCGAACAAGATCCCCGGGAGCGGCCTCCTCGCGGAGAAGGCGCTCGGTATCGCGAGGGAACGGGACCTCCCGACCTTCCGCTCGGAGACGCTCGTCGACTGGTTCGAGGCGCGCGGCGGCGCCGGCGTCCCGCGCGACGAGGCCGCCCGCGACGTGCTCCTCTTCCCCGACGTGTACACCACCTACACCAACCCCGGCGCGGGGAAGGCCGCGGTGCGCGTGCTGGAGGCCGCCGACTGCCACGTCAGGATTCCGGATGTCGACGGCAGCGGGCGCCCGCCTCACTCCAAAGGCTTGCTCGACGTGTCGCGCGCGACCGCGAGAGACGCCGTCGAAACGCTCGCGCCCGACGTACGCGACGGCTGGGAAGTCGTCGTCGTCGAGCCCTCCGACGCCGTCATGCTCCAGTCCGACTACCACGACCTGCTCGACGGCGACGCCAGCGACGTGCCGGACGAGGACGTGGCGGCCGTCTCGGAGCACGCCTACGGGGTCATGGAGTTCGTCGACGCCCACCGGCTCGACGAGGAACTCCCGCTCGACGCGCCGACCGAGTCGCTCACCTACCACGGCCACTGCCACCAGAAGGCGACGAAGAAGGACCACCACGCGGTCGGCGTGCTCCGGCGCGCCGGCTACGGCGTCGACCCGCTCGACTCCTCCTGTTGCGGGATGGCGGGCTCGTTCGGCTACGAGGCCGAACACTACTCGATGAGCAAGGCGATCGGCGAGAACCTGTTCGAGCAGGTCTCGGCCAGCGACGGCGACGGACTCGTCGCGCCCGGAACCTCCTGTCGGACGCAGTTGGAGGAAGGCCCCGGCGAGGTTCCGGAGCCGTCGCATCCGATCGAGAAGCTGGCGGCCGCGCTGGCGTAGGGCGGCGGCGCGGCCGGACCCGCCCACGCCCGGTGCTCAAACGGCCGACTGCCCGGTGCTCACTCGGGAATCCGGTCCACGTTTGCGGCGAGGACGGCGAGCAGATACGAGAACGTCGGGAACAGCACGGCGACGACGGCGAGGTGCGCGGGGTCGATCCCCGGCGGCCCGTCGACGAACGTGCCGGTGTACTGGAGGACCGCGAGGGTCGCGACGACGACCGCGGTGCGGACGGCGTACTCGGAGGGGGAGGGCGTCGGAAGCTTCACGGGACCCCGTCGCGTCGTCACCCACACAAGCGTTTCCAGTCAGTCGTCGATCTCGGGGGCTATCCGGTCGCGTTCGCGCTCGCGGCGCCGCTCCAATAGGGCCGCGAGCCCCTTCCCCGGACCGCCCTCTATCGGCCACCCGCTCGTGCGCCATTGGGGCGGCTCCGGCGAGAACTCGGAACAGGAGCCCGAACACTCCCGGGCGGCGGGGAGCTTCTCCTTCGCCGCGCAGTGCGGGACGAGCGCGCGCCCCTCGCGGCGGAGTTCGAAGTGCCGGCAGTCGGGGCGCATCGTGTCGTGGTACGAGCGCCACCCCTTCCCGTAGGCGCGCTCGGCGATCTCCAGCCGCAGCGTCTCGGTCTCGGCGTCGCGGCGCTCGCCTTCCCCCGGGGAGAGGTCGCTGGGGTGCCACGCCACGTCGGCCGCCCCGGCGTCGACGCCCGCGGAGAAGTCGGTCGCGAGGATCCCGGCCTCGACGGGCATCTCGCGGAGCAGCGCGGGTTCGACGCGCTCGCCGGTCGTCTCGGTCGCGAGCCACGCCTCGTCGGCGAGCGCGGTCTCGATGTCGTGGTCGAGCTGGTCGGCGAGCCGGTCGGCCGCGGAGCGGTCCAGGTCCGGCTTGTTCTCGACCGCGACGATCCGCTCGACCCAGTCCGGGTACGGTCGCTTCCGGCGGATCTGGATCCGGTTGCCGTCGCGCCGCTTCTCGATCAGGTCCCGGCCCGCCGCGCGGTGGACCGCCTGCCGCACGTAGCGCCACGGGTAGCCGGGGTGCGGCAGCGCGTCGCGATAGAACGCCCACTCGGCGGGCGCCCCCCGGAGGACGTGGAGGAGGTCGGAGCCGATGGCCCGGTCGCCGAACGCACGCCGCCGTTCGAACGCGGCCGGGTCGACCTCGATAACGACGGTGTCCCACCGTCGGTCTTGGGTGCCGAGCTGGCGGGCGACCAGCGCGGGACGGGGGCCCTCGCTCGGGTGCCACGCCAGCTCGGCGTACCGGCAGACCAAGAGCTCGTAGCCGAACTCGGCGTCGGGCGTCACTGGTCGCCCCGTCGAGCGGGGCGGACAAAAACGAATCGCTCGGGGACGGGGCGGTCGCCGTCCGCGGGCCGGCCCCGCGTCCCGGTCAGACGTACTTCCCCTCCTCCTCGTCTTTCCGCTCGTCGAGGTAGTCGTGGGCCTCCTCTAAGATGTCTCGCGGCCCGTCCTGGGTGATCGTGTTGAGCGCCTGGTCGTAGTCGCGCCACTGGAGGTCGCGGTGTTCCTTCGAGAGCTCGGCGCTCGCCTCGAACGAGCGGGCGATGAACAGGTGGACCGTCTTGTGGATGGTCTTCCCGTTCGCCTCGAACACGTAGTCGTACTCCCTGCGGAACCCGTCGATCAGCCGGAAATCCTCGATCCCGGCCTCCTCGCCGACTTCTCGTATCGCCGTCTGCTGGAGCTCCTCGTCCCCCTCGACCCCGCCTTTGGGGAACTCCCAGTCCCCCGGTCGGCTCTTCAGGAGCAAGTACTCCCGTTCGCCGCGGGTATCGCGGAAGAGGATGGCTCCGGCACTGGTCGCTTCGACCGTCATTGGCCGCAGGTAAGCGATCACCCCTAAAGAGCGTGTCGGACTCCCGAACAGCGGCGAGCGACTCGGCTGCGTCGACCGGTCTCCGGGCGGGATTCGCCGTGCGGGCGGCCGGACCGACGACGGGTAGATGCGTTTTTACCGCTCGGGCGGCCATTGGCGGACGACCCCCAGCCATGACCTTCGTCACGAAACTCGACTTCGCGTCCGGCGACCGCGACGTGCTCGTCGAGACCGTTCAGGACCTCAAGGAGACGCTCGAACGCAAGGGCGCCGAGTGCAAGGGCCCGCACGCGAGCCCCTCGGAGAACGTCACCGTCCCGCTGTACAAGAACCTCGAGCCCGGCGACGAGTTCTCGCCGTGGCGCTACGACGTGTACCGCCGCTCGATGGAGATCCACGGCGCCGACGACATCGCGCGCGACGTCGTCGGCCGCGACTTCCCCGACTCGATCCACGTCGAGGTCGAGGTCGACCAGAAGAAGCCGCTCGGGCACCGGCGGGACTGAGGCGCGCGATGTCTCCGAACCGGCGGTCGACTCGGTCACGGCTGCGGTTTTCTCGCGGCACTCGATGCGCTTTCAGGCCGGCGAGCAACCCGCTCGTCAGCCGAGCGTCCGCAGGTTCTCCGTCTCGACGCGCTCGGGCAGGCGGTCGAGCGCGCGGTCGCACCACGCGTCGTGGCCGAGCGTGAGCGCCGTCTCGGGGTTGGCCGCCGCCAGCGCGACGACCCCCTCTGCGGCCGCGATCTGCGCCGCGTCGTCGGTCCGCTCGGGCACCTCCGCGGTGAGCGGATACGTCTCCGAGAGCGCGGGCGGATAGGGGCCGAACGGCGGCTTCACGCGCCAGACGGCGTCGTACTCGTGGTTCGAGGGCGCCTTCGACTCCGTGAGGAGGAGGTCGTCGGGCGCCGCCAGCCGGGCGAGTCGGTCGCGGTGCCGTTCGACTTCCGGCCGGCGGGCCGCCTCGTGGGAGGTGTAGAAGAACGCGTCCTTCGAGCCGGGATCGGTGCGCTCCAGTTCGTCGGCGCGGTCGAGCAGCGCGCGGTAGCCGTCGAGCATCGCCGGGTGGCCGCGGGCGCGGCGGTCGACCAGTTCGAGCAGCGTCCCCGAGCGGATCGCCTCCTTCACGCGGCGCAGCTCCTCGAAGGTGACGTGGAGGTTGTGCTCGGCGAGCAGCCGCTCCGTCTCGCCGTCGTCGAAGCCGCGGAGGTCGGCCGGCGAGTGATCCGCGCACACCGGACACGAGCAGGGAAAGTAGTCGAGGTCCTCCAGGTGTTCAGTCCCCGAGACGGTGAGGTAGCGGCCGTCGCGCGCCATCAGCGCGTACGCGGCCGAGTCGAACAGGTCGCAGCCGGCCGCCACCGCGAGCGCGAGCATCATCGGGTGGCCGGCGCCGAAGAGGTGGACCGGCGCGCCCGGGCCGAGCCCGCGCTTCGCCGCGCGCACCGCCTCCACGACCTCGGCGTAGCGGTAGGAGTTCAGGAGGGGGACCATCGCGCCGACCGGGAAGACGTCGAGGTCGGTCGCGGCCGCGTGCCGCCCCGCACCCTCGCGGAGGTCGGCGTACGTCGACCCCTGGACCGGCGCGTTGACGAGCATCTCGCCGGTCTCGGCCTCTTCCGCGTCCGCGAGCGCCTGCTTCGTCGTCGCCAGTTCGCGCTCCGCCCGCTCGCGGTCGGCGTCGGGCGGCGTCGGCACGTCGACCGGCGTCGCCACGTCGCTGCCGATCCGCCGCTGGAACTCGATGATCTCTTCGGTCGTCACGTCGATGTCGCCGTACTCGGCCAGCTGGAAGGAGCCGGAGTCGGTCATGATCGCGCCGTCGAAGCCGAGGAACTCGTGGAGCCCCTGGTCGAGCACGCGGTCGCGGATGCGGTCCGTGCTGCGGATGATGTAGGAGTTCGTGATCAGCATCTCCGCGCCGAACTCCCCGCGGAGCCGCTCGGGCTCGATCGTGAGCACGTTGGGGTTGACCACGGGCAGGAGCGCCGGCGTCTCGACCGTGACGTCGGCGCGCGGGACCTCCAGCCGGCCGATCCGCCCGGCCGCGTCGTGGTCCCGGATCTCGAAGTGATCGCGCATACCCCGACTGCGCGGACGCGAGCGGTAAGGGTTGCGTTCGGCGGCGGGCGCGCCCCCGACGCCCGGCCACCTCAACGCCCGGCCACCTCAACGCCCGGCCGCTCCGACGGCCGACTCACAGCCCGGTCGGGTGCGAGACGTACGTCGTCTCGACGCCCCAGTCGTCGGTCACTGACTGGAGCGCGCGGACGCCGAACGTCTCCGTGGCGTAGTGGCCGGCGAGGAACACCGTAATCTCCGCCTCCCGCGCGTCGTGGTAGACCTGCCCTTTCCCCTCGCCGGTGATCAGCGCGTCCGCGTCCGCCGCGACCGCCTCGTCGAGCCAGTCGACCCCGGAACCGGTGACGATCGCGACCCGCTCGATCTCGTCGGGACCGAAGTCGAGCACCCGCGTGGGCGACGCCTCGCCCGCCGGCTGCCCCTCGAACCCGTCGAGCGTCTCGCGGATCGCGGCCGCCGACCGCGGCGACGCGGTCTCGCCGATCGTCCCGATCGTCACCGGCCCCATCTCGCCGAACGGCTCGCGGTCGGAGAGCCCGACCGCGTCCGCGACCCCCGCGGCGTTACCCAGTTCCTGATGCCCGTCGAGCGGGAGGTGCGAGACGTACAGCGCGACGTCGTTCTCGACGAGGGCCGCGATCCGGTCGTGCGACCGTCCCGTGACGCGCTCGATGCCGCCCCACGAGAGTCCGTGGTGGACGACGAGGACGTCGGCGCCCGCGTCCGCGGCGGCCTCGACGGTCGCCGTCGCGGCGTCGACGGCGAACGCGACCCGCTCCACGTCGGCGTCGTCCGGACCCACCTGTAACCCGTTCGCGCTCGCGTCGACGTCGGCGTACGCGGCCGTGTCGAGCCGGTCGTCGAGCCGATCGACGTACTCGGAGAGCTTCATACCTGACCGTGGGTCTGACGGGGAATAAAGCGCGGCGGTCCGTCGGGATCGAATCGGACCAGGGTCGCCGTCGATCCGCGACCCTCGCTGACGACGATTTATAAATAAGGCGGCGGTGGCGCGCCTGCGAGCGGCCGCCAGTGGCGGCCGCGAGAGGCGCGTCGCGCCGGCGACGAAGCGAAGCGACCGGCCTCCGGTCGTGCTGTCCGGGTGGGGCTATGGGAGTGTTCGCCGCCGAGCCACGGTTGATTATTTATAAGTAATCGGCAGAGAATTGGCAGCGTCTTCTGCCGATATCTGGTATCTATTTATAAGTAAGCGGTCGCGACGCGGGCGCTCGCCGTTACAAACTGATTACGAAAAGTGAATCACCCACGCCGTACTCCACGTATCGAAAACGAGTCGGCGGTGAGTCGTCACCGCCCGATTCCCCTCGCTCGGTCTCGCCCCCAGTTCAGCCGAGGACGTACCGGAGCGCGGGGAACTTCTCGACGAGCGCCTGCCCGCCGACCTCGACGTTCTCGATGTAGGCGTCGAGGCCGAGGACGCGGCCCGCGCCGAACGCGGCGACCGTGAGGAACACGACCGCGTACACCAGCGTCGAGCCGAACAGCGACAGGAACTCGCCGCTCCACCCGCCGAGGTAGAACAGCATCATCTGCATCGCGCCGCCGAACGCGGCCAGGCGGACGAACGCGCCGGTGATGAGCGCGACGCCGACGAGCAGCTGCGTCGCGGGCACGAACACGTTGACGAACTCCATCAGCGCGGCGTTCGACGCCATGGCGGCGTAGATCCCGCTGACCGGGCTCGCGGGGTCGACGTTCGCGAGGTAGCCGGCCGCGTCGAACGGCCACTCGGAGACCTTCCCGAGGCCCGCGAACAGGATCATCCCGCCGATGGTCGCCCGGAGCAGGACGATGAACAGCGCCGACAGCGAGTGCGCCTTCCCCAGCAGCGTGATCCCGCCGATCTCTCCGCCGAACTCGTTCGTGGTTTTGGTGGACATAGTGTCTCTCCTCACTTGCGAATACGCCGGACGGACGTATAAACCGGAAAGCGAGTTCCCCCTCGGCGGGACGAATTCGGCCGCCTCCCCTCATCCGAGGGGCCTTTAAATACTACCTCCCGAACGCCATCGGCATCGCCCCGGTTCCGTCTCCTACCACGCCTCGCCGCTCGCCAGATCCACGTCGCCGTCGCCCTTCTCGGAGGGACAGACGTCGGCGAGGACGCAGTCGGCGCAGTCGGGGTTGATCGCGGTGCACGTCGCGCGGCCGTGGTCGATCATGAGGTGCGTGAACTGCTGCCAGTCGCTCTCGGGGACGACCTCCAGCAGGTCCTGTTCGATCGCTTCGGGGCGCTCCTCCTCCGTGATTCCCAGCCGGCGCGTGAGCCGCTGGACGTGGGTGTCGACGACGATCCCCTCGACGACGTCGTGACCGTGCTGGAGCACGACGTTCGCGGTCTTCCGCCCCACGCCGGCCAGCTCCGTCAGCTCCGACATCGTGTCCGGCACCTCGCCGTCGTGCTCCTCGGCGATGTCCGCGCACGCCGAGCGGATGTACTTCGCCTTGTTGTTGTAGTAGGTGATCGAGTTTATGGCCTCGGCCATCTCCTCTTGTGGCGCGTTCGCGTACTCCTCGGGCGTCTCGTACGTCTCGAACAGGTCGGCGCACACCTCGTTCACGCGCTCGTCCGTACACTGCGCCGAGAGGATGACCGCGATCAGCAGCTCCAGGCGGTTCGAGTAGTTGAGCGAGATGGTCGAGTCGGGGTACTCCTCGTAGAGCCGGTCGAGGACCTCGGCGACCTGCTCGTCGCGCGAGTCGAGTGGCGTTCCCATACGGATCCCCTCCGCCCGGGCGACATTGAACGATCCGACTGCGGTACCTCTGCCGAGTAGTAAGACAGTTACCACGCGCCGCGTTTGAGGGCGTATGGACGTACTCGACGTCGCGGCGCGCGCGACCGAGACCGGCCCGGTGTGCGACGCCTGTCTCGGCCGGCTCGTCGCCGACCGGAGCTTCGGGCTGTCGAACGCCGACCGCGGCTCGGCGCTCCGGGTGTCGCTCGCGCTGCGCGACGACGAGGACCACGAGGCGGTCGAGACCGCGGACTGCTGGGTGTGCGAGGGGCGCTGCGCCGAGTTCGACGCGTGGGCGGAGCGCGCCGCGGAGGCGGTCGAGGGGATCGAGTTCGCCACGTACAACGTCGGCACGCGTCCGCCGCCGCTGATCGAGGAGAACGAGGCCCTCCTCCGCGCGGACGTCGGCCTCGACGAGGACGCGGGCGAGCCGTTCAAGTCGGAGTTCAACCGCGAGGTCGGCAAGCGGGTCGGGCGGCTGACGGGCGCCGAGGTCTCCTTCGACCGCCCGGACGTCCAGTTCACGATCGACTTGGCGGACGACGAGATCGACGCAAAGGTGAATTCCACGTTCGTCTACGGTCGATACCGGAAGCTGGAGCGCGACATCCCGCAGACCGAGTGGCCCTGCCGCGAGTGCAAGGGGTCCGGGCGACAGGGCGCGGACCCCTGCGACCACTGCGGCGGCTCCGGCTACCTCTACGACGACAGCGTCGAGGAGTACACCGCACCGGTCGTCGAGGACGTGATGGACGGCACCGAGGCGACGTTCCACGGCGCGGGCCGCGAGGACGTGGACGCCCTCATGCTCGGCACCGGCCGCCCGTTCGTGATCGAGGTCGAGGAGCCGCGGCGGCGCCGGGTCGACACCGACCGCCTCCAGTCGGATATCAACGCGTTCGCCGACGGCGCGGTCGAGGTCGAGGGGCTCCGGCTCGCGACGTACGACACCGTCGAGCGCGTGAAGGAGCACGACGCCGCGAAGCGCTACCGCGCGCTGGTGACCTTCGACGCCGACGTCGACGCCGAGGCGCTCGCCGAGGCGGTCGAAGCGCTGGAGGGCGCGACCGTCGAGCAGTACACGCCCAACCGGGTCGACCACCGCCGCGCGAGCATCACGCGCGAGCGCGACGTGTACGAGGCGACCGCCGAACTCGACGACCCCCGCCACGCGACCGTCGAGATCCGCGGCGAGGGGGGCCTCTACATCAAGGAGCTGATATCGAGCGACGAGGGGCGCACGGAGCCGAGCCTCGCCGGCCTGCTCGGCGTCGGCGCCGAGGTGACCGCGCTCGACGTCCTCGCGGTGGAGGGCGAAGAGGAGCCGTTCGAGCGCGAGGAGTTCTTCCGGGAGTGACGCGGGGGGCGGCTCGCCGGCTCGGCTCCGCTCGTCGACCGCCGCTCCGCGGCGGACGCGGAACCAACGGGATTTATCTGACGAGCGTCAGACGTTCACGCATGAACGGGAGCGACGCCGACGGCGGAAGCGCCCGAGAGGGCGGGACGCGAAACGGCGGCGCCCGCGGGGAGTCGAGCGGTTCGGCCGGAGCCGGGGGGGCCGGTCACGCGGGCTCGCCCGCGGTCGGTGACGCCATGATCCGGCCCGCGGTGGAAGACGCGGGAGACGCCCCCTCCGTCGCCGACGTGTCGCTGAACGGCGCCGACCGCGCGGAGCGCCCAGACCGGGTCTCCTCGGTCCTCGTCGCCGTCGGTCCCGGCCCGCACTCGGGGGCGACCGTCGACGTCGCGCGGGAGATCGCGGCGTCGACCGACGCGTGGCTGGAACTGTTCCACGTCGTCCCCTCCGACGCGGCGCTCGCCGACGCCGGCCCCGACGGGGACGCCTCCGGGACCGCCGTCGAGGCGGGCGACCCGAACGCCACGGACTACGTCGCGGCCGGCGAGCGGCTCCTCGACGCGGCCGAGGAGCGGCTCGGCGGGTTCGACCGCGCGGACCGCTGGCTCGTCGAGGACCGGACCGCGGCGGGCGCGGTCGTCGAGCAGTCGGCGTACTACGACCTGGTCGTCGTGGGCGCGCCGACGACCGGGACCGTCGGCCGCTTCGTCTTCGGCTCCACCACCGACACGGTCGTCGGCGACGCCGAGGTCCCGGTCGTCGTGGTCGAGGCCGACGGGTCGACAGCGCTCGACGCGGAGTAGGCTCGGTCACCGCTCTCTTCGCAGTCCAGACGTTCTTCACCGTTTTCGTCCGCGGTCACTGCGCGTTATCGTCTACCGCCCCGGCGACAGCGTTAAATTAGTGTACACACTTGTACATCACAACGCGGAATACTACATCGGTGGACACAATGAATCTCAACGACACGGTCGAGCGCGTGACGGACGGGACGGATCTCACTGTCGAGGAGGCGCGCGAGGCCGCGCGGCTCGTCTTCGAGGAGGCGACGGAGGCCCAGATCGGGGCGCTGCTGGCCGCGCTCCGCACGAAGGGCGAGACCGAGGCCGAGATCGCCGGGTTCGCGCAGGGGATGCGGGACGCGGCGCGCACGATCGAGCCCGACCGCGAGCCGCTCGTCGACACCTGCGGCACCGGCGGCGACGACTACGACACGATCAACGTGTCGACGACCGCGGCCATCGTCGCCGCGGGCGCCGGGGTGCCGATCGCGAAGCACGGCAACTACTCGGTCTCCTCCTCCTCGGGGAGCGCGGACGTGCTGGAGGTCGCGGGCGCCGACGTCGAGGCCGAGCCGCCCGCCGTCGAGGCGGCGATCGAGGACGACGGGATCGGCTTCATGCTCGCGCCGGTGTTCCACCCGGCGATGAAGGCCGTCATCGGCCCCCGCAAGGAGCTCGGGATGCGGACGATCTTCAACGTCCTCGGGCCGCTCACCAACCCGGCGGGCGCCGACGCGCAGGTGCTCGGCGTGTACGACCCCGACCTCGTCCCCGTCATCGCGCGGTCGCTCGCGCACATGCCCGTCGAGCGCGCCCTCGTCGTCCACGGCGCCGGCATGGACGAGATCGGGATCCACGACGAAACGGTCGCCGCCGAGGTCGACGGCGAGGACGTGACGGAGTTCACGATCGCGCCCGACGACCTCGGGCTCGACCGCGCGCCGATCGAAGACGTCTCGGGCGGCACCCCCGAGGAGAACGCCGCGGACCTGCGCGGGATCGTCGACGGCTCCGTCACCGGCCCGAAGCGAGACCTGATACTGGCGAACGCGGGCGCCGCGATCTACGTCGCCGGCGAGGCCGACACGCTCGCGGCGGGCGTCGAGCGCGCGGCCGACGCGATCGACTCCGGCGCGGCCGCCGAGAAGTTCGCGGCGCTGTGCGGCGACGGGGAGTCTCTCGGCGACGGCGTCGAGACCGCGACCGCGGAGGACGACGACTGATGGCGCGTGTGAAGATCTGCGGGATCACCAGTGAAGCCGACCTCCGCGCCGCGGTCGACGCGGGCGCCGACGCGGTCGGCGTCATCACCGAGGTCCCCGTCGACTCGCCGCGCGAGGTCGACCCGGCCGAGGCGGCGGAACTGCTCGCGGACGTGCCCCCGTTCGTCACCGCGACCCTCGTGACGATGCCGGACTCCGCCGAGCGCGCGGTCGAGCTCGTCCGGACGGTCGCGCCCGACGCGATCCAGCTCCACGGCGACTGGACCGCCGACGAACTGCGGTTCATCCGCGCGGAGACGGAGCGGCGCGTGTTGCTCACGGTCGACGCCGACGATCCGGCGCGCGCCGAGGAGCTCGACGGCGCGGTCGACGCCTTCGTCGTCGACTCCACCGACGACTCGGGCGCCGGGGGGACCGGCGAGACGCACGACTGGCGCGCGACCGGCGAGCTCGCCGAGCGGCTCACCACGCCCGTCGTGCTGGCGGGCGGGCTCACGGCCGACAACGTCGCCGAGGCGGTCCGCGTCGCTGACCCCTTCGCGGTCGATGTCGCCTCCGGCGTGGAGATCGAGGGCGGACGCAAGGACCACAACGCGGTCGCCCGCTTCGTCGCCAACGCGGGCCGGGAGATGGAGCTGGCATGAGCGACGCGCCCCCGCTGGACAGGACGAAGGCCGAGTTCGTCGAGCTCGCCGCGGACGCCGAGAAGCCGGTCGTGGTCCGCGCGTCGGCCTCGCTCGGCGCCGACGTCAGCCCGCTCGGCGCGTACGCGACCCTCGTCGGCGAGGGCCCGTACGGGTTCCTCCTCGAATCGGGGGAGAAGGTCGCCTCCAGCGACCCCGACGGCGCGTTCACGTCGGGCGGGAAGGCCGACAGGCACGCCCGCTACTCGTTCGTCGGCTACGACCCGGAGGCGATCGTCTCCGTCCACCCGGACCGGACCGAAGTAACCGAACTGGGGCCCGCGGCCGAGTTCCTCGGGGAGGACGCGGGCGGAGACGCGACCGGCGACGACGGGGCGGCCGAGGCGACCGCGCCCGGGCTCGGTCCCGACGCGGGCGACGCGGTCGACCGCGTCCGCGCGGCGTTTCCCGACGTGAGCCTCCGCGGGTTCCCGGACACCGACCGGCAGATCCTCTCGGGCGGGTTCGTCGGCTTCCTCGCGTACGAGGCCGTCTACGACCTCTGGTTAGAGGAGGTCGGCGTCGAGCGCCCGGAGACCGAGTTCCCCGACGCCGAGTTCGCGCTCACCACCCGGACCGTCGTCTTCGACGAGAAGGAGGGCGGCGCCGAGCTCGTGTTCACCCCCGTGATCGGCGTCGACGACGATCCCGCCGCGGTCTACGACGACCTCGTCGCGGAGGCCGAGCGCGTCGCGGCCGAGCTCGCGGCCGCGTCGCCGCCGGACCCGGACGGGGTCAGCGTGCGCGAGGAGTCCGCGGACCCCCGCGACGAGTACGAGGAGGCGGTCCGGACGGCCAAGCGGCACGTCCTCGACGGCGACATCTACCAGGGCGTGATCTCTCGCAGCCGCGAGCTCCGCGGCGAGGTCGACTCGCTCGGCCTCTACGCGGCGCTCCGCGACGTGAACCCCTCGCCGTACATGTACGTGCTGCGCCACGACGACCGGACCGTGGTCGGCGCGAGCCCGGAGACGCTCGTGTCGGTGCAGGGCGACCGCGTCGTCTCGAACCCCATCGCCGGCACCTGCCCGCGCGGGACCAGCCCGGTGGAGGACCGCCGGCTCGCGGGCGAGATGCTGGCGGACGGGAAGGAGCGCGCCGAGCACACGATGCTCGTCGACCTCGCGCGCAACGACGTGCGGCGCGTCTCGGAGCCGGGCTCCGTCCGCGTCGAGGAGTTCATGAACGTGCTGAAGTACAGCCACGTCCAGCACATCGAATCGACCGTGACGGGGACGCTCGCGGGCGACGCGGACGCGTTCGACGCGACGCGCGCGACGTTCCCCGCCGGGACCCTCACCGGCGCGCCGAAGGTGCGCGCGATGGAGATCATCGACGACCTGGAGACGACCCCGCGGGAGGCGTACGGCGGCGGCGTCGGCTACTACTCGTGGACCGGCGACGCCGACTTCGCGATCGTGATCCGGACCGCGACGCTCGACGAGTCGGGCGAGGAGTCGGTCGTCGGCGTGCGCGCGGGCGCCGGCCTCGTCGCCGACTCGGACCCGGCCGCGGAGTACGAGGAGACCGAGCAGAAGATGGACGGCGTGTTGACCGCGATCGACCGGATCCGGGAAGGGGAAGAAAAAGAAGGCGACGCGGCCGACCCGGTCGCCACCGGCACGGAGGCCGAGCGATGAGGGTCGTCGTCGTCGACAACTTCGACTCGTTCACCTACAACCTCGTCGAGTACGTCTCCGACCAGACGGTCGACGGGGAGCCGGTCGCCGTCGACGTGTTCAAGAACACCGCGTCGCTCGCCGAGATCGAGGCCGCGGAGCCGGACGCGGTGATCGTCAGTCCGGGGCCCGGCCACCCGAAGAACGAGCGCGACGTGGGGGTGACGATGCCGGTGTTGCGCGAGCTCTCCCGGACGGTGCCGACGCTCGGTGTCTGCCTCGGTCTGGAGGCCGCCGTCTACGAGTACGGGGGGACGGTCGGCCACGCCCCCGAGCCGGTCCACGGCAAGGCGTTCCCGGTCGACCACGACGGGGAGGGCGTGTTCCGCGGGCTCGACCAGGGGTTCCGAGCCGGTCGCTACCACTCTTTGGCGGCCACGGAGGTCCCGGAGTCGTTCGCGGTGACGGCCACCACCGACCACGACGACGAGTCGATCGTGATGGGGATCCGCCACCGCGATCACCCGATCGAGGCGGTCCAGTTCCACCCGGAGAGCGTGCTGACCGGGTCGGGCCACGACCTCGTCCGGAACTTCCTCACGGGCGTCTGAGCCGCGGCTGTGTCGGGCTTCGCCGGCCGCCTACGACCCGCCGTTCGCCGTCTTGTCTGTCGCAGTTTCGTCGCCGACTTGCTTCTGGTCGCTCTCCGCCTCGTCGAGTCCTCGGCCGGCGAGCCCGGCGAGGTGCCCGACCTCGGGAAGAATTATCTCGTCGACGCCGAGCCGGACCGCGTTCTCGGAGCCCGGGAGGCAGAACACCGGCGTGGCGGAGACGACGCCGGCGGTCGCGCGCGAGCCGACTGTCCGCGTGCCGACCTCCTCGTACGAGAGCCGGCGGAACAGCTCGCCGAACCCGGGAAGTCGCTTCGCGAGGACGCCGCGAACCGCCTCCGGCGTGACGTCGTCGGGCGTGACCCCCGTCCCGCCGGTCGTCACGACGGCGTCGGTGTCCTTCCGCCGGGCCAGCCGGTCGACGGTCCCCTGAACGCTGTCGTAGTCGTCGTCGATCAGCTCGCGGACGACGACCTCGTGACCCGCCTCCTCGAACGCGGCCGCGACGTAGTCGCCGGCCGGGTCCTCGTCCGTGCTACGCGAAGATGACACCGTGACGACCGCGGCCGCGACCGAGTCGACGTCGTGGTGGTGGTGGTCGTCGTCGTGGTCGTGATGGCCGCTGTCGTCGTGCTGGTGGCCGTCGTTGTGGTCGTGATGGCCGCTGTCGTCGTGCTGGTGGCCGTCGTCGTGGTCGTGATGGCCGCTGTCGTCGTGCTGGTGGTCGTGATCGTTCGCCTCGTCGTTATCGGTCATACTCTCGCCTTCGTCGCCCGCGTCAAAACACCTCCCGGTCTGTCAGGGCCAGTCGTCGCGGGCCTGCTCCTCGGGCGCCTCGTCCTCCGCCTCACCGGTGGCGAGCGTCCACCCGGCCGCTTCGGCGGCGTCCTCGACGTGGAGGAACTCCCAGCCGGTCGCCTCGGCGACCGCCTCGTCCTCGTCGTCGACCCCCACGAAGACGTGGCGGTCCGTGTCGAACTGCCCGCTGATGTTCTCTAGGCTCTCCTCGACGCCGCGCGGGCCGGAGAAGAAGTCCTGTCGCACGCGGTGTTTCCGCGTGAAGTTCGTGACGACGTAGGTGGGCTTCTCGCTGACGACCCCGACGTACTCGGTCCACTGTCGGGCGTTGTTGAACACCGCGTTGGGGTCCGCGAGGGCTTTCAGCGCCTCCAACTCGAACGCCAGCGTCATGTCTGTAGATCCGCCGCTGTCCATGCGCCCCGCTTACCCCCGACCGGCGAAAACAACTTCGCTTCCGGGCGGACGCTTCCGACCGCGCGACCGCCCTCACCGCGATCGAACCTGATAGTAGTCAGTGAACTTCACCACGTCGCCGTCGGCGAGGTCGCCGGTCTCCGGCGCCGTCCACGGCACGTCCGCCAGCTCTCGGACGACCCCCTGCTCGTCGTCGTCCAGCTCGTCGTAGTGGCGGACCCGCGCGTCCGCCGGAACGCGGCCGGTGCGTCGGAGCCGCAGCCGTCGCCCGGTGTCTCTAAGTGACATATGATAGCATATAACACGATTAATCATAAGCGTTTCGCGGCGGGCGTCGCCCCGGTTCGGTTCGTTCGGCCCGCGAACGCGACGGCGGCGGTTCAGTCGTCGGCGCGGGGGAAGGTGAGCGTCACTACGGTGCCGCGGGGCTCCGCGTCCGCGACCGCCGCGGCGCCGCCCGACTGCTGAACGACCCAGTAGACGAGCCAGAGCCCGAGGCCGCTGCCGTGGTACAGCGCGTCGACCGCCGTCCCGTCGACGAGGACGTCTCGGTTCATGCCGGTCAGCCCCGGCCCGTCGTCCTCGACGCGGACCTCGATCGCGTCGGAGCGGGCCTCGACCGACACCGCGACCGTCGGCCGGTCGCGGTCGTGGTGTTCGACCGCGTTCCGGACCAGTTCGTCTATCGCCCGGGAGAGCCAGGTCGTCGCGGACGCCGTCGCGACCCCGTCGTCCGGCACCGACGCCTCGATCGTCGCGTTCGGGAACTCCGTCGTCCGCGCCTCGACCACCTGTCGGGCGACGCGCCCGACGTCGACGGGTTCGGTCTCCGGCGCGTCGCTCAGTATCTCGGTGATGTGGTGGGCCTTCTCGCTCGTCTCCAAGAGGTCGTCCGCCCGCGACACGATGTACCCGGCCGCGTCCGCGGGGTCGGCGGCGCCCGCCGCGATCTGTTCCGCCCGCCCGCGGACGACCGTCAGCGCGTTCCGGAGGTTGTGCTGGAGGACCCGATCGACGACCCGAAGCTGTCGCGCGCGGTTCTCGCTGTCCGTCACGTCCCGAAGCACGCCGACGACCCCGGCGGGCTCGCCGTCGTCGGGGCCTCCGAGCGGGTAGTACCGAACGTCGAACGTCCGCCTGCCGCGGGTCGGGTGCGTCCGCGTCGTCCGGTACTCCACCGACTCGCCCCGGAGCGCGCGCTCCACCTGTCGCTCGACGTCCTCGTAGCCGTCGGCCGGGACCACGTCGGCGAGCGTCAGTTCCGTCACGTCGCGGTCCTCGAGCCCGTGGTACTCGCGGTACTGCGGGTTCGCGAACAGGAGCCGCCCGTCGCGGTCGACCGCCGCGATGAGGTCCGTCGCGCCGTTGATCGCGCGCTCGTACCGCTCCAACTCCCGTTCGCGCTCCTTGCGGTCGGTGACGTTCCGACAGATGGCGAAGGTGCCGGCGAGGTCGCCGTCGGCGTCGTAGTAGGGGTACCGCTGCGTGCTGAACGTCGCCTCCCGATCGGTCTCCGGAAACGTCGGCGAGACCTCGTACTCGGCCATCTCCTCGGCGTCGAGCACGCTCTGGCGGCGCTCGTCGACCTCGCCCGCCGTCTCCGCGTCCATGAACGCGAACTCGTCGGTCCCGTACAGCGCCTCGCGGTCGACGCCAGCGAACTCGCTTACGGCCTCGTTCAACAGCTCGAACTCCCCGTCGCGGTTCTGGAGGAGGACGGGGTCGTCGAGCCGCTCGACGATGTCCCGGTACTGTTTCAGCTGTCCCATCGCCGCCTTCCGCGCCGTGACGTCCGTCTGGATCGCGACGAACCGGGACACCTCGCCGTCGTCGCCGACCACGGGCGCGATCGTCTGGTGGGCGCGGTACGGCTCGCCGTCTCGCCGTCGGTCGATTATCTCCTCCTCCCACACCTCGCCGTCCAGCAGGGTCGACCACAGCGCGTCGAAGTACTCGTCCGGCATCTCGCCGGAGTTGAGTATCGCCGGGGTCTCGCCGAGGACCTCCTCGGACTCGTAGCCAGTATGGTCGGTGAACGCCGGGTTGACGTACTCGATCGTCCCGTCGACGTCTGTGATGTAGATGGCGTGGCCGGCGTGTTCGACGAGGTTGCGGAACGTCTCCAGCGTCTCTCCGCCGGCTTCGTCGACGCCGTCGCGAAAGATCCCCGTGTAGACGGCGTCGCGGTCGCCGGTCGCCCCGTCGGGGACGCCGCCGCTTCCGTCGCCTCCGGTGGCGTGTTCGTGGAATCGGACGGAGAAGGTCACGGTGTGCCCGTTCGCGTGGCGGACGGGAACGGAGAAGCTCCCGCAGTCGTCGAGCCCCTCGACCCGCGCGAACCGCTCGCGGACCGACCGGGCGCGTCCGTCCGCGGCCTCCGAGGCCACGAGGGAGGCGAGGTCGCGGCCGCGGAGGTCTTCGGGGTCGTACCCGAGAACCGCCTCGGTGGCGGGGTTCGCGTAGACGACCGTCCCCTCCCGGTCGACGGAGACGACCGGATCGGAACACCCCTCGACGAAGGAGGCGAAGAAGCCGGCCGGAGGCCCTTGCGATCCGGGTGACATATAAACGAGATAGCGCGTCGACCGTGAAAAGCACCGTGGCACGTCGCTGGCCGCGAGTCCGTCGCCGGGAGCGACGCCCCCCGAGACGAGGCCGGGGTCGGCGGACTACTGCTCGGTCGGGGCCGCCAGGTCGTCGACCGAGAAGCCGGGCTCCATGAGCCGGTCCGTCTGGTCGCTCACGTCGCGCCCCTCGCGCATCAGCTGCTTGAACGCGGACTGCGGCGAGAGGTCGCCGATGAGCACCCCGCCGACCACCTTGCCGTCCTTCAGCGCGACGCGGCGCCACTCCCCCTCGGCGGTGGTCGCCTCAACCGACTCGTCGCCGAGCGTCGGGTGGCCGAAGGAGAGGAACGGGAAGTCGAAGTGGGTGATCGAGTACGAGGAGACCCATTCGAACGCCTCGCTGCCGTACTCGACCATGTTGCGGGCGGCGATCGTCCCCTGCTCCTTGGCCGACCCCCACGAGCCGTTCTTCGCGCGCTCGCCGAGGATGAGGTCGTTGAACGTGGTGATGTCGCCCGCGGCGTACACGTTGTCGACGTTGGTGCGCATGAACTCGTCGACGACGATGCCGTCGTCGAGCTCCAGCGGCGTGTCCTCGACGAACTCGGTGTTGAAGTTCAGCCCGATGGCGACGCCCGCGAAGTCGCACTCGTAGCGCTCGCCGTTCGGGTCGACCGCGGCCTCGACGCGGCCGTCGTCGTCGACCTCGAAGTGGTCCACACCGGAGCCGAAGACGGGCTCGACGCCGCGCTCGCGCATCGCCTCGTGCATGATCTCCGCGCCCTCCTCGGAGAGCGCGTAGCGCCACCAGTTGTCGCCGCGCATCAGGTACTTCGCCTCGACGTCCTGCGCGCCGCAGATGGCCGCGAAGTCGATGCCGAGCAGCCCGGCGCCGACGATGACGCCCTTCTCCGCGCCCTCGACGCTCTCTTTGATCTTGCGAGCGTCCTGGAACGTCCAGAAGTGGTGGATCCCGTCGGCGTCCGCGTTCCCGACCGGGAGCTGCTGGGGCGTGCCGCCGACCGCGAGCAGGAGGGAGTCGTACTCGAACGTCTCGCCCTCGTGGGTGTGTACCGCGTCCTCGTCGACGTCGATGTCGACGACGACGGTGTTGAGTCGCAGGTCGACGTCGTGGTCGTCGTACCAGCTCTCTTCGTGGATCGAAATCGGGGCCTCGGGGAGCTTCCCCTTCGCGTACTCCTTGATCAGGATCCGGTTGTAGAGGGACTCACCCTCGTCCGTGAGAACCGTGATCTCGGCGTCGGGCGCTTCCTCGCGCAGCGTCTCGGCCGCGGACGCGCCCGCGATACCGTCACCGATGATCACGTACGAATCGCTCATAGCCGGCCGTTCGGATTCATGGTTAATGTGGGTTGTCATCCGCGTCTCGGGGCGTGAGAACTCCCCTCACCCGCGTCGAGGATCGGGCTCCGATCCGCCCCGCGCGGTGGAATTCTCCCGTCCGGTCAGTGGTCCGTGCCCGGTCAGTGGTCCGCGCCCGCCGGCTCCGCCGGGAAGTCCTTCTCGCCCGCCTCGATCGCGACGTCGAGCCAGTTCTCCGTCGGAACGAGCGGGCACTCGTACGCGTGGTTGTACGCGCAGGTCGGGTTGTACGCGTGATTGAAGTCCACGATCCACTCGCCGTCGACGCGGTCCCGGTCGGGCTCCAAGTCGAGGTATCGGCCCGCGCCGTACGTCGCCTCGCCGCTGGTCGCGTCGCGGAACGGCACCCAGAAGCGGTCCGCGCCGTCGGCCGGGCGGTACGCCTGAACCGTCGCCGCCTCGCCGTCGACCTCGAACCGGAACTCCCCCCACCGGCGGTACGTCTGCCCGCCGTCGGCGGTCGTCTCGACGGTCACGGTCTCTTTCTCGTCGTGCTCGTGGAGCGGAAGCTCGAACCGGTACGCCGGGTCAGGGTCGAAGTACGCCAGCCCGGGGAACGCGTCGCCCCGCATCGAGGCCGGCAGCGGCGACCGCGCCGAGTCACGGAACTGCTCGATCTTCGCCTCCCGCTGCGCCTCCACCTGCGCCGCCCAGTCGTCGTCCGCCTCTTTCGGTTCCATGGCTACCACAATATTGTTCGTTGAGCGCAATAACAGTTCCGCGGTGCGGTCGGCGTCGCACACGGTCCCGACACGAACACGATCCCGACGGAACCACCTCGCACGAGCACACGCGCCGCCCGCTCGCGGCGGGAGCGCGTACGGGCGCCGCGGTCCCGACGCCACACATTCAAGAGCGTCCCGGCCCAACAGCGCGTATGAAAATCCGGCAGAACATCCGCCACTGGGCCGCCAAGAAGGCGTTGACCACGCCGGTGGTCGGCGACGTCGCCAACGACAAGCTCGTCGACCTCCACACGAGCATCTTCCTCAACAAGGCGGACGAGGACCGGCGCGAGGAGCGCCGCGACCACCTCGACAGCTTCTTCGACGCGACGATGGACACCTACGTCGCCGCCCTGGAGGCCGGCTTCCCGGAGGCCGAGGCCCGCGAGATCACCCACGTCCAGGCGAACTTCGACTTCTTCAACCACGGCTGGACGGAGATGATGGAGATCCCGGGCGACGAGTTAGAGGCGCACTACCGGCGGTACGAGTCGTTCTTCTCGGAACACGGGATCACGATCGACGACCCGCTGGGCGAGTTCCGCCCGCCGGAGGGGATCGTCGAGGCGCCGGAGACGCCCGCGAAGCTCGACGAGCCCGAGTACGAGAACGCGCTGGCCGGCTTCGCGGACGACGTGTACGTCGAGACCGACGACGGGGAGACGGTCGTCGGCGGCGACACGGAGGAGCCGGACGAGGTCGACGCCGCGACCGCGCCCGGCCTCGACGAGGACGAGGCGAGCGCCTGAGCGCGGTCGACGCTTTTTAAATACATCTCAGTCTGCGTCCGGCAGCCGCGTCGGCGATTAGGGTGGCCCGCCGCCCACTTTATACTCCGCCGGGGAGACGGGGACCCATGAACCGCGGGCAATCGTTCCTGCTCCTCCTCATGGGGTCGGTGGCGCTTCTGACTCTCTTCGTCATCCTGCCGTTCGTCGAGTACGTGATCGCCTCGGCGATCCTCGCCTTCATCCTCTACCCGTTCCACCGGCGGCTCACCCGCTGGCTCCGGAAGCGCGTCTCGAACCGGTTCGGCCAGATGCTGTCGGCGCTGATCCTCATCCTCTCTTCGATCGTCGCCGTCATCCTCCCGCTCGCGTACATCACGTGGGTGTTCGTCCGCGACCTCACCGCGATCGCGGCCGGCGAAACGGGGATAGACGTCGCCGCCATCGAGGCCGAGATCGCGGCGATCACGGGACAGGACCCGGAGGTCGGCGACCTCCTCCAGACCGCCGGCGAGATCCTCGTGCAGACGCTTTTCGGCGGGTTCAGCGGCGTGTTGAACACGGCGATCCGGGCGTCGGTCGGGCTGTCGCTCGCGCTGTTTCTGGTGTACTACACGCTCATCGACGGGCCGGCGTTCGTCGAGTGGATCCGGGCGACGAGCCCGCTGCCGTCCGACGTGACCGCCGACCTCGTCGACCGCGTCGACGTGATGACCCGCGGCGTCGTCATCGGCCACATCTCGGTCGCGCTCCTCCAGGCGCTGGTCGCGGGGTTCGGGCTGTGGGCCGCCGGGATCCCGAACGTGGTGTTCTGGACGTTCGTGATGGCGGTGTTGGCGCTGTTGCCGCTCATCGGCGCCTTCTTCGTGTGGGGGCCGGCGGCCGCGTACCTCGTGGTCGTCGACCAGGTGACCGCCGGGATCTTCCTCGCCGTCTACGGCGTGGCGGTGATCGCGATGGTCGATAACTACGCCCGCCCGCTCGTCATCGACCAGCAGGCGCACCTGAACCCGGCAATCATCCTGCTGGGCGTGTTCGGCGGCATCTACTCGGTCGGGTTCACCGGCCTCTTCGTCGGCCCCATCGTGATCGGCGTGCTCGCGGCCACGCTGGAGACGTTCCGCGAGGACTACGACGCGATCTGACGGATTTAACACCGCTCCTCGCGAACGAGACCCATGGCGACGACCGCGACCTCCCGACTCCTCGACCGCCGGGACGCCCTCCTCATCGCCGGCGCGGCGATCGCGGTCAACCTGATCGGCGCGCTCGGCGTCCCCTTCACGACCACCCAGAGCGCCTGGTTCGCGTCGCTGGAACTGCCCTCCTTCTACCCGCCGGGGTGGGCGTTCGGCGTCGTCTGGCCGATCCTGTACGCGTTACTCGGTGCGGCGGCCGCCCTCGTCTACCTCGCCGGCCGCGACGGGGGAGCGTCGGCGGGACGCGTCCGGACCGCGCTCGCGCTGTTCGGCGTTCAGCTCGCCGTCAACGTCGCGTGGTCGCCGGTCTTCTGGGGGCTCGAACGCCCCGACCTCGGGCTCGCCGTCCTCGTCGTCCTCCTCCCCTTGGTCGTCGCGACGGTCCGGGCCTTCGACCGCGTCGACCGCCGCGCCGCGGCGCTGCTCGTCCCCTACCTCGCGTGGGTCTGCTTCGCGACCGCGCTCAACTACGCGATCTGGACGCTCAACTAAGCGGCTCAACCGGACCCGTCTTCGCTCCCCGCCGCGTCGCCGACCGACGGCGGCCCGCGCTCCAGCCGCTCGGCGACGAAGCGGCGCTCCGCCCGGCTCAGCTCCCCGTCCGTCTCGCGGAACGCCGCCAGCCCCTCGCGGTACCGCTCCGGGTCCGCGTCGGCGGGCGCCGCCGCGGGGCGCTCCAGTTCGAGCTCGGCGATCCCCGTGCGCTCGCCGGTGTACGCGAAGCCGCACTTGTGGCACGCCTCGTACGCGAACGGGTTGTTCACGGCGATCTTCACGCGCTCGAAGCCCGCGACGGCGAGGTCGGCGACCGTCTCGCCGATCAGCCGCGGGCCGATCCCCTCCCCGCGCCGCGCGGCGTGGACCGTGACGTACCGCAGCCGACAGCAGGCCGGGTCGGTCCGGTCGGGCGAGAAGGAGACGGCCGCGATCACGTCCTCGTCGAACGCGTCGGGGTCGACCGTGTCCGGCAGCGGCTCGGCCGACTCCCAGTCCGGCGCGGCCGGGCGCCCGTCCGGCGTCCGGATCACCGACTTCCCCGGCGCGCCGACGACGAACTTGCCGGCGTACGCGAACGCCCGGTAGTCGAGGCGGAGGGTCTCCCCCTCGTCGGGCGGACACACGAGCGCGTACTCCATGGGCGGCGTACGTCGGCGAGAAGGTAAATAGGGCGGTGGCTCTTTATCGCTCGCGGCGCTCGTCTCCTCCATGTACGGAGTCGGGGACGTCGACTTTTTCGACCGGGTGGCGCCGCTGTACGACCTCGCGATGCCGCCGGCGGACGGCGAGGCGCTGGCGGCCGGCCTCGACCACCCCGCGCGGCCGATCGAGCGCCTCCTCGACGTCGGCGGCGGCACGGGGCGCGCGGCGGCCGCGCTGACCGGTCCGGAGATCACGGTCGTCGACGCCTCCGTCGGGATGCTCTCGCGGGCGCGTCGCGGCCGCGGGCTCGCGGGACTTGCGGCCGACGCGGGACGACTCCCGTTCCGCGACGCGAGCGTCGACGCGGTCACGGTCGTCGACGCGTTCCACCACCTGCCGGACCAGAACGCCGCGCTCGCGGAGGTGGCGCGCGTGCTCGCGCCCGGCGGCGCGCTCGTCGTCCGCGATTTTAATCCGGACCACCCGCTCGGGCGACTGCTGGTCGCCGGCGAACACGCGATCGGGATGGACTCGCAGTTCCGAGCGCCCGCTGATCTCGCGGCCGCGATGGACGACGCCGGGCTCGACCCGCGGATCGTCGACCGCGGGTTCGGCTACACGGTCGTGGGCGTTCGACGGTGATCGGTCGGTACAGAGAAAGAGACAGCCGATCTGCGGTACCGTGGCGCGTGCCTGCGAGGCCGCCTTGCGGCCGAGCAGCACCGCGCGAGGGAGTCAGTCGCCGGAGCGAAGCGGAGGCGACTGACGAGGCTGGGGAGGGGTGAGGTGCTGGGCGGAGCGGTGCGGGGTGGGATCCGAAGGGGCAGCCGCGAGGCGGGCGTAGACGACGCAAGGACCGCAGGAACGAGCGGAGCGAGTGACGAGGACCACAGCGAGTGTACGCCCGCCTCGCGGCTGGGGCTTCGGCGGTGTTCGTGTCGATCGGCCGCTTATAAATAGAGCTGTATTGCCGAGCGGCTGGGGCTTCGGCGGTGTTCGTGTCGATCGATGTCGAGGAATTTGGTCGTTTGCCTCAGTCCTGCGTCCGTCCCTGCGGTTCGGCGCCGCGGGTCGGGTCCGGGGAGCCCTCGTCGTGGCCGCCGTCCTCGCCGTGATCGTGATCGCCGCCGCTGTGATCGTGATCGCCGTGGTCGTGACCACCTTCCTCGCCGTGGTCGTGGGCGTCGTTCGACCCCGTCTCGCCGAGGACCTCGGCGCCCTCCCCGTCGATCATGTCCATGTTCTTGAGGTTGTCGCGCTCCTCGAAGTCCTCGACGGCCTCCATCACGTCCGCCTGCGTGATCGTCATCCGGTCCTCGGTGAGGGCGCCGAGGACGGCCTCCCGGAGCACCATCCGGAGGTCGGAGCCGGTGAGCCCGCTGGTCCGGTCGGCGACCTCCTCGGGGTCGAAGTCGGCGATCTTCATCTCCTTGGTCACCACGCGGAGGATGTCCGCGCGCATGTCGCGGTCCGGCTTGGGGAAGTTGACGATCTCGTCGAACCGGCGCCACGCGGCGGCGTCGAGCTGGTCCGGGTGGTTCGTCGCGCCGATGAGGAGGACCTCGTCGCGCACGAGCGACACCTCGTCGATCGACTTCAGCAGGGTGTTGACCGCGCGCTTCAGGGCTGCGTGCTCGTCCGAGCGGCGGGTCTTCGCCACCGAGTCGAACTCGTCGATGAAGAGGATACACGGCGAGAGCCGCTTGGCGACCTCGAAGCTCTTCTCGACGTTCTTCGACGTCTCGCCGAGGTACTGGCTCGTGATCATCGAGAGCTTCACCTCGACGAACGGGAGCCCGAGCTCGTGGGCGAGCGCGCGCGACACGGTCGTCTTCCCGGTCCCGGGCGGGCCGACGAACAGCAGCTTGCCGATCTCGCGGAGGCCGATCTCCGCGAGGTACTCGCGGTGTTCGATCGCCTTGACGATCTTCTGGATCTCGCCCTCCTGGTCGCCGGTCAGCACGAGGTCGGCCAGCGTCGTCTCGATCTCCTCGGGGGCGCGGACGTTGACGAGGTCGAGCATCTCGCCGTCCTCGTCCTCGTCGAAGTACTCGGAGAGCAGCGCGTCGATCCAGACGCGGTCGGCCTGGACCGGCCGCACGTCGTCTCGGGCCTCCTCGCGGGTCACCGGCGCCGTCAGGTCCTCCGCGGCCTCCATCGCGGCGACGAGCGTCGGGTTCCCGGCGATCCGGTCGTCGCCCGCGCGGTCGCGGTACCACTCCAGCCCCATCGCCGGCTGGGTCAGGGAGATCTCGCCGGAGAACTCCGTGCGTTGGGTGAAGAGGAGGTCGGAGACCGCGTCCCACGGCCGCTCGACGCCGGTGGCGGTGCGGGTGGTCTCGTCGGTCGCCTTGAGCGGTCGCTCCACGCCGCCGGGGGCGTCGTCGGCGGCGTCGGCCGACCAGAACACCTGCCGGAATCGGGGCGGCAGGTCGTTCTCGTCGAGGTCGCGGTCCTGCGTGTAGAAGTGCGTCGTCAACACGAACTCGACGACGTCGAGCGCCGGGTCACTCATCCGCGCGAAGTAGCGCCGGGACGCGGTTAAGAGCGTCGAAGCACGGGCGGTGCGGGCGGACCGGCGACCGGCGCCAACGGACGCGCCGTCGGGGCGCGCGAACGGGAGCGTCGGCGGTGACGGACGGGAGCGTCGGCGGGGGTGTGAACGGACGCCGTATCGAACCCTTATTAGCCCTGGTCCGCGACGTATCGCGCATGAGTTCCGAAGACGCGGCCGCACCGGGGGACGCCGCCGGCGACGGCGCGAGCGAGACGGGCGACGCGAGCGACACGGACCACGAGAACGCGCTTCAGGACGTCATCGCCGTCGACCCCGACGACGTCGCGCAGGGCACGGTGAACCGGCTCGACGCGCACACCGGCGACGGGATCCGCCACCGCGCGTTCACCTGCCTCGTCTTCGACACCGACGGCCGGATCCTGCTGGCCCAGCGCGCGCCGACCAAGCGCCTGTGGGACGGCCACTGGGACGGCACGGTCGCCTCTCACCCCGTCGAGGGGCAGTCCCAGGAGGAGGCCACCGAGCAGCGCCTCGAAGAGGAGCTCGGCATCTCGCCGGACCAGTACGACGACCTCCGCGTGACGGACAAGTTCGAGTACAAGCGCTACTACCCCAACGAGGGCGTCGAGTGGGAGGTGTGCGCGGTGCTGAAGGTCACCCTCGACGACACCTCGCTCGACCCGGACGAGGAGGAGATCGGCGGCATGCTGTGGGCCGACTACGACCACCTCCACGAGAACCCCGCGCTGTACCGGCAGCTCCGCCTCTGCCCGTGGTTCGAGATCGCGATGCGGCGCGACTTCTCCTGAGCGGTCGAACCGGCGCACCCCGGCCGAGCAGGTCCGTGCCGCCGTCGGTCTCCCTCCGAACCGAAGCAGCGAGTTGAAGGCGCTCCCGCGCCGCGTTCCGGTATGACCGTCGTCGCCCTGCTGGCGAACCCGCCCCGCGAGGGGCTCGTCGGAACCGCGATCGCCGAGTCGACGCCGCTGTCGCCCGCCGAGGCGGCCGACCTCTACGAGGCGCAGTTCCGCGACGCCGTCCTCGCGGTCGAGCGCTCGGGCGGCGAGCTCCTCGTCAACTACCCCGACGAGGAGCAGTTGCCCGCCGAGTACCGGACCGAGACGAGCCCGGAGGCGGAGCTGCGGACGCTGGTCGCAGACACCCTCGGCGGCACCGACGAGGTCCGCTTCGAGCGGCAGGTCGGCTCCTCGTTCGGCGCGCGCGCCGGCAACACCGTCACGCACCTGCTGCGCGAGGAGGGCGCCGACTCCGTCGCGGTCGTCACCCCCACCGCGCCGCTGCTCTCGCGGACGATCGTCGACTCCGCGGCGATGAAGCTGCGGACGACCGAGGTCGTCCTCGGGCCCTCGTCGAACGGCCGGGCGTACTACGCGGGCTTCACCGAGCCGATCGACTTCGACGGCGCGTTCGAGGCGCCCGCGCTGCCGACGCTCGCGGAGCGCGGGCGCGACGCTGACCGCTCGGTCGACTTCGTCGAGCCGTCGCCCTCGCTGGAGACCGGCGAGGACCTGCTCGACGTGGTGCCGAACCTCCGGGCGCGGTTCGCCGCCGAGCGCGTGGTGCCGGACTACACGGCCGCGTTCGTCCACGAGAAGGGACTGGACGTGGTCGTCGAAGACGGGGAGCAGCGGCTGGTTCGAGACTGATCGGTCGGTGCCGGGCGGTGCGGTCGAGTTCGTCGGATCCGACACCACTTAGTCGACCGACGCCGAGCGGTGACGTGTGGTGGGATGGCAGAGTGGCCCATTGCGCCTGCCTTGAAAGCAGGTAGCCTCACGGCTTCCTGGGTTCGAATCCCAGTCCCACCGCTTCTCCGCGAACGCTAGTGAGCGGAGAGCGGCAGCTGTGATTCGAATCAGAGAGTGACGCCTCTCTCGATCGGTCGCGAAACCGAATGTGGTTATCAGTACGTCGCGTCCGTCGATTCCGATCGACACCGCGATCGGTCGGTTTCGAGGCCCGAACCGCAACACCACCGGTGACGGTCGCGTACACCCGATAACACTCGCGTCCGGTGACCCGTGGTAGCGCGTGCCGCATTATCTTTAACAGCGTTCCGACACATGTTCGTGGTAGGTGATACAAGCATGAGCTACGAACTCGATCCGCTGCCGTACGACTACGACGCGCTTGAGCCGCACATCTCCGAGCAGGTGCTCGAATGGCATCACGACACCCACCACCAGGGGTACGTCAACGGCTGGAACTCGGCCGAAGAGACGCTCGAAGAGAACCGTGAGAACCACGACTTCTCTTCGTCGGCCGGCGCCATCCGGAACGTGACCCACAACTCCTCGGGCCACATCCTCCACGACCTGTTCTGGCAGAACATGTCGCCGGAGGGCGGCGACGAGCCCGAGGGCGCGCTCGCGGACCGCATCGAGGAGGACTTCGGCTCGTACGACGCCTGGAAGGGCGAGTTCGAAGCCGCTGCGGGCAACGCGAGCGGCTGGGCGCTGCTGGTGTACGACACGTTCTCGAACCAGCTCCGCAACGTCGTGGTCGACAAGCACGACCAGGGCGCGATCTGGGGCGGCCACCCGATCCTCGCGCTGGACGTCTGGGAGCACTCCTACTACCACGACTACGGCCCGGCCCGCGGCGAGTTCGTCGACAACTTCTTCGAGGTCGTCGACTGGCAGGAGCCGTCGTCCCGCTACGAGCAGGCCGTCGAGCTGTTCGAGTAAGCGCGTCCCTCGGGACGCGTTACGCGCGTCGAGATCCGGGTTTTTTCGCAGGACGCCACGCGGTTAGTGACTGCTCCGTTCAGGCTGATTGATTTATAAACGGTTCCCGATGGGTCAGCGGTGAACATCTCCACATCTCCGCCCGTCTACTCATAAACGATCGACTACGGACCGGCGGAATACACCGCCAAATCCCCAGCCGCTCGTTTATAAATAGTTGACTGCGGACCGGCGGAGAACACCTCCAAAGCCCCAGCCGCTCATTTATAAATAGTTGATTGCGGACCGGCGGAGAACACCTCCAAAGCCCCAGCCGCGAGGACGCCGTACGCTCGCTGCGCTCCTCGCTCAGTCGCTTACGCTCCTTCGCTGCGGTGCTTGCGTCGCCTACGCCGCCCTCGCGGCTGCCCCTTTGAGTCCCACCCCACACCGCTCCGCACAGCACCTCTCACCTCCCCAACCTCGTCAGTCGCCGTCGCTTCGCTCCGGCGACTGACTCCCTCGCGCGTGCTGCTCGGCCGCGGAGCGGCCTCGCAGGCACGCGCCACCGCACCGTCGGAATCGTATCGGCAGCGTTTACGGACGCGGTCGCGTACGCTCGCGCATGCCCGAACCGAAGTCGGCGTTCGACGCCACCTACCCGTGCGACTTCTACGAGCCAGCGGAGCTGTTCGAACCGGACCAGATGTACACCATCCCCGAGATCGGTCGCCTGCTTCAGGGGTTAGAGCCGGACGCCGAGGTCGACCCCGACACCGAGGCCGTCCTCGTCGACTGGGCGGTCCCGTGGGTGATGGTCCACGCCGAGGAGATGGTCGTCGCCGAGCCGCTGAGCGAGGACGGCCCGGGGTACTACGGGCTCGCGGAGCACGCCGCTCCGGACGACAGCGAGGCGACCGACGCCGACGAGTCCGCGTGACCGGGGACGCCTCCGATCCGCCGGTCTACCTCGTCGCCGGCGGCGCGCGCGTCGACGCCGGGAAGACCACCTTCTCCGCGGGGCTGGTCGCACACCTCGCCGAGCAGGCGGGCGACGCGGTCGGCGTCAAGCCCCGCGCGGGCAACGACTTCTGGTTCGACCACGACGACTACCGGGTCGCGACGGACGCGGGCCGGCTGTACGGGAAGGACGCACGCACGCTCGCGGCCGCGAACACCCGCGTGCTGGCGACGGTCGACGACGAGTCCCCGTCGCCCTCGGCGGTCACGCCCGAGTCGATCAACCCCGTTCACCGGCTCTGGAAGCCGACGCCCGGCCGGACCGGAATGCTCGGCGACGCCGACCGCACCTTCCTCTGCGACCGCGTGACGACCGACTCCGGCACGCGGTTCGTCGTCAACGGCGCGGCCGAGGAGGCTGGACTGCTCCCGAGCGAACTGACCGAGCGCCTCCCGCTCGCGGACGCGACTCGCGTGAGCGACGTCCCCGAGTTCAACGAGGTGATGGCCGAGGCGCACCTCCCCGCGATCGAACGGCTCGCGGGACGGGTCGCGCGCACCCCGGTCCCGCGAGTCGTCGAGTCGTACGCCGACGTCGCCGGGACGCTCCCCCGCGACGGGCCGGTCGCGCCGGACGCCGTCGCCGTCGTCGACCCCGGCCGCGCGCGGATCTACGCGGGCGACCGCTACGCGAAGGCCCGGGCCGTCGCCGCCGGGAGCCCGCGCGAGGGGTCCCGCGAGGAGCACGTCGACGCGGTGACGGAGATGATCGAACCGCTCGCGACCGAACCGTTGCCGGCGCTGTCCGGCGAGGTTCGCGGCGCTCCCGATCGCGTGGCGGCGGCGTACGAACCCGCGTACGTGTCGCTCGTCGGCGCGGTCGAGAACTGAAAAAGCGCCGCGCGCGGCCGCCGAACTCAGGCGTTTCGCTTCGTGTAGTGTTCCAGCGCGGACTCGATCGACGAGAGGTCCGTGTTCACCCGACTGTCCGCGACGCGCATGAAGCCGGGCGTGTACGACGACGAGTAATCGAAGATGCGGTTGACGGCGCGCTTGGGCGCGGAGACGGCGCTGAAGTCGGTGACCGTGTACACCCGCGTGGTCGGGAACGCGGTCCAGAACGTGCCGCTCGCCCAGCGGTCGTCGTCCGCGAACGCCTCGCCGACGCGGCCGGTCGCGACGTACTCGTCGTCCGCGTAGAACAGCAGGAGGTCGCCCGCCGCCATCTTCTCGAACGTCGAGCCGTTGCCGCTGTCGTCGTCGACGGCCCACAGGCGGGCCTCGTCGAGGTCCGCGAGTGGCTCCGGGCGGTCCGGGTAGTCGGTGAGGTCGACGGGGGACCGGACCGTTCGGTCGAAGTTCTCCGGGTCTATCGGGACCAGGAAGACGTTCTCGCTCATTACCCGTCGTTTCGCCGGCAGAGGTTTAAAGCCGTTCGTTGATGCGTCAGGTCGAGCCCCCTCCGGTCACGCGTCGTAGTCGGCGTACAGGCGGTCCATCCGCGCCGCCATCACGAAGTCGGCGCGCGTCAGGCCGCCGACCTCGTGGCTCCACATCTCGACCCCGACCTCGCCCCACGACAGCGCGATGTCCGGGTGGTGCCACTCCTGCTCGGCGAGCTCGCCCACGTCGTTCGTGAACGCCAGCGCGGTCTCGAAGTCGGGGAACTCGTAGCTCGCCTCCAAGTGGTGGTCGTCGACGACTTCCCACGCGTCGCCCAGGTCGTCGAGGTAGTCGGCGCACTCGTCGGCGTCGAGCGGCTCCGCGTCGTCGCCGGCCGGTTCGACAGGCTCGTCCGCGAGCGGTGAGGACATACCCCACTTTGGGCGACGAGCGGTTTGTACCTTCCGCGGGCGGACCCCGCCGCTCCCGACGAGCGAGAGTCCGGAGCTCACCGGAGCCGCGAGAGCGCGTCGCGGACCGTCCGGCGGAGCCGGGCGAGTCGTCCGTCGTCGCCCTCCGCGTCAGGCTCCGCCGCTCCCGGCTCCGAGAGCTCCCAGCCGGCCTTCTCGGCGGCCTCGTCGACCCGCAGGAACTCGTAGCCGGTCTCGGTCGCGACGCGCTCGTCCGCGCGGGTGGTGCCGACGAACACGTACCGCGGGGCGGCGCTCTCCTCGCGGACGTCCGCGAGCGTCCCCCACTTGTCCCAGCTCGTGAGCGCGTAGTCGTTGTCGACCCCGTGGTCGCGGGCGAACGCCGCGACCTGATCCGCCTCGTTCGCGACGATGCCGACGTGGCGGCTCCACCGGCGCGCGTCGGCGAACGCCGCGGCCGGGTCAGCGAGCGACCGCGCGGCGCCGAGCGAGAAGACGAGCGTCACGTCGCCGTCGCCGGGCTCCGTGGCGTCGATTCCCATCTCGGTCGGAGCAACGCGCCGGGGGCGCCTAAACGCTGTGGGGAGGCTTATGTCGGGCCGTCTCCTCGGCCCCATCGATGGAGTTCGAGTCCACCTTCGGCACGGCCGCGCCGCTGCTCGGCATGGTCCACCTCCCGCCGCTCCCCGGGGCCCCGCGAGCGCCCGACGACGGGCGCGAGGCGATGCGCGCGGCGGTCGACCGGGCCGCGAGCGACGCGCGGGCGCTCGACCGCGGCGGCGTCGACGGGATCGTGATCGAGAACTTCGGCGACGCGCCGTTCTACCCCGACGAGGTCCCGCCCCACGTCGTCGCGGGCGTGACGCGCGCCGCGACCGCGGTCGCCGACGAGACGGACCTCCCGCTCGGGATCAACGTCCTCAGAAACGACGCCGAGGCCGCGCTCTCGGTCGCCGCCGCGGTCGGCGCCGACTTCGTCCGCGTGAACGTCCACACCGGCGCCCGGGTGACCGACCAGGGGATCGTCCAAGGGCGCGCCCACGAGACGCTCCGCCTCCGCGACCGCCTCGGCGTCGACGTCGGCGTCTTCGCCGACACCGACGTGAAACACTCCGCGCCGCTGACCCCGGCGGGATACACCGCCGAGTCGTTCGCAGACACGGCCGAGCGCGGCCTCGCCGACGCCGTCATCGCCTCCGGACCCGGGACCGGCGAGGCGGTCGACGCGGACGCGCTGGAAGCGGTCGTCGCCGAGCGCGACCGCCACGGCCTCGACACGCCCGTCCTCGTCGGCAGCGGCGTCACGCCGGAGACGGTCGCCGACCTGCTCGGCGTCGCGGATGGCGCCATCGTCGGCACCGCGCTCAAGGACGGCGGCGAGACGACGGCCCCGGTCGACGCCGACCGCGTCGCGGACCTCGTCGCGGCCGCCGACGCGGTGCGGTGACCTCGTCGGCTCCGTTCCGTTCGTCGATTTCAGTCGGCCCCGAACCCGCGCTCCGCGAGGAACGACTCGACCTCGCACCGCGTCGGGAGCCCCGGCTGCGTGAACCGGCTCGTACAGTTGATCGCCGCGACCGCGGCCGCGAACCTGACGCCGGAGGCGACCTCGTCGCGGCCGCCGTCGCGGTCGCCGTCGCCGTCCGGCTCCCCGGACGCCTCCGGTGACCGTCCCGCGATCCACCGGTCGATCAGCCCGGCGGTGAACGCGTCGCCGGCGCCGGTCGCGTCGACCGTCTCGACGTCGAACGCGTCGAACTCGGTCGCCTCGCCGCCGGCGACCGCCGTCATCCCGTCCGCGCCGTGCGTGAGGACGGCGCGAGGCCACGTCGGCCCGCGTCGCGACCGCGATGCGGACGCCGCGTCGGATCCCGCGTCGGACGCGACCGCTCGGCGCTGCGCGTCCGCGATCCGCCCGACCGCCGCCTTCGCCGAGCCGAAGAACGCCGGGGCGGCGACCCCGTCGGCGACGAACAGGTCGGCCCGGTGGAGGAACCGGTGGATCGTCGCCGGTTCCGTCCCGCGTCCGACCAGCTCCTCGACGGACCCGGAGAGGTCGAAGATCAGCGCGGGCGGGGTTGCGCCCGAGTCGGCCGCGCTCTCCCGGAGCGACTCGACGCGGTCGAGCACCCGCCGCGCCGCGCGGTCGGGGGCGTAGGCGGTGAGGAAGACGGCGTCGGCGTCGGCCATCGCCGCGAGCGCGTCGTCGTCGAGCCGGAGGCCGCGGAAGCTCTCGCCCGCGGTGACGATGGCGCGCTCCCCGTCGGGGTCGCGGAGGATGAGCGAGCGCGTGTGGGGGTCGTCGCCGACCGCGACGTGGGTCCCGTCGACGCCGGTCTCGTCGAGGTACGCCAGCGCGCGCCGGCCGTACTCGTCGTCGCCGACGCGGCTGACGAGGCCGGCGTCGCGCCCGAGGCGGTCGAGCGCGACCGCGACGTTCGCGCCGACGCCGCCGAACGCGGAGGTCACCTCGTGAGCGAACGCGCCGCCGTCCGGCTCGGGGAGGTTGCTGATCGCGTACCACTCGTCGATGGCCGCGGCGCCGACGGAGAGGACCGCGGGGGTGCCGTCGTCGCGGATGCCGTCGCCGCGGATACCGTCGTCGGGCTCCGCCTCGGCCCCGGCGTCGGGCCCCGATCCTGACCTGGTGTTCGATCCGGTCGTCACGGCTCGCGGAAGAAGTCGTCGTGGACCGCCATCGCGGCGTCGACGGCGATCGGGCCCTCGACGGTCGTGTCGCCGTCGGCGCGCCGGATCACCTCTTCGAGGGGGATCGGCACCACGTCGCCGGAGAGTTCGCCGAGCGTCTCGCCGTCGACGCCGAAGACGACCCGCCCGATCCCCGCGTAGTGGATCGCGGTCGCGCACATCGGACACGGCTCCGTGCTGGCGTACATCGTACAGTCCGCGAGCTCGTCGGCGTCGAGTTCGCGCGCGGCCCAGCGCGCGAGCGTCAGCTCGGGGTGCGCCGCCACGTCGCCCTCGGTCCGCGTCTCGTTGCGCGCCTCGCCGACGACCTCGCCGTCGACGACGAGCAGCGCGCCGAACGGCGTGTTGCCGGCCTCCACCGCCTCCTCGGAGAGCCTGATGGTTCGCTCCACGTACTCCCGATCGGTCGGGTCCTCGGGGAGGTCCTCGAGGTCCTGAAACTCGCCGGCGCCGCCGGGCGCGTCCGCGTCTGTCATACTCCCTTGTTCGCCTCCGGGCACCTAACGGTTGGTACCGTCGTCGCCGGACGACTTCGGGCGGTCGTCGTCCGGCGGCCGCGTGCGGTCGTCGTCTGACGCTCCCGCGGGGTTCCCGTCGTCTTTCTCCTGCGAGTCGGCCGTCTCGTGCGACCTCCGGACGTCGCGGAGCGCGTCGACCGCGTCGTCGGTGGCGGTCGCGGTTCGCGTCTCGGTGGCGGCCGCGGGGTCGAGCCCGTCGGGCTCGTCGCCGTCGGTCGTGTCCCCGCCCGGTTCGTCGGCGTCGCCTGCGTCAGCCTCGCCGCCCGGTTCGCCGGCCTCGCCGCCCGGTTCGGCCGCGTCGTCCGCCTCGTCGTCCGCGCCGAAGAGCCACGCGCGGACCGCGTCGATGAATCCCATGGGTCTGTGTGGTCGTCGTCAGTAGTTCTTGAACAGCAGCGCGCGCACGTCGTCTTTCGTCCGCGCCGTCTCGACGCCCCCGTCCGGGAGGTCGACCTCGTACCGCGCGTCGCCGTCCGCCTCCCGCCACTTGTCGCCGTGGGTGTCGAGGAGGCTCATCATCGCGTCCAGCTGGCCGGCGCCGCCGTCGTCGCTTCCGGTAGTGTCCCCACCGGTGTCACCTTCGCTCGCTTCGTCCTCGACCGAGTCGTCTTCGTTGGCGGCGTCGTCTCCGACCGGCTCATTCGCGGACTCGGCCGCGTCGAGGTCGACGTCGACGCGCGCGAACGGGTCGGCGGCCAGCGCCTCGGCGGCGTCGAGGATCGCGTCGACGAGCTCGTCTTTCGTCATCTCGCTGCGCCCGGTGACGTCGAACGCGGCGGCGACGTCGGACAGGTCCATCGGGTCGTCCGGGTCGGGGTCGCCGTGCCGTCTGTTCCGCGCCGCGAGGAGTTCGCGGGCGCGGTCGCGGTCGAACGGGGCCGCGTCGGCCGCCGCCGCGCCGGCCGCCGCCGCGTCGCCCACGGCGTCGGTCGTCTCGTCGCCGCCGTCGCTCGCCGGCGCCGCGACGCGGTCGGGGTCGTCGACGGCGTCCGCGAGGTCGAGCAGGTACGCGAGCGCGTCCTCGCGGTCGACGGAGGCGTACGGGCCCGCGTGGGCCGCGGCCAGCTCCTCGCGGAGCGCTTCGATCCGGTCCGCGTGGTCGTCGGTGATGTCGAGCGTTGGCATGGTGTGGATCGGGGGGGCTGTGCCTCGGGCGGCTACCGGTTCTCCTCGAAGCGCGCGAGCGCGTCCGCCCAGCTCTCGGCGAACTCCGGCTCGCCGGAGTGGTCGGCCTCGACGTCGGCGTAGCCGCAGTCGTCGCAGGCGACGGCGGTGGCGGCCCCGAGCGACAGCGACGACAGCTCGGCGCCGCAGCGGGGGCACTCGTGCGACACGGATTCTCGCGTGGAACCTCGTCGCCCGCGGTGAAAAACGCACGGGTCGGGTGAGCAGTTCGGTCGCGAACGGCGTGCCCCGACCGCGCGGCCGGGGTAACAGTCATTACACTCGGCGGAAACGTTCGGATATGAGCGAAGCGGACGCCGAGAACGTCCTCATCGAGTACTACCGTCGCTACGTCGGCGACCCGGACCGGACGATCGACGTGTACGCCGGCTTCGGGCTGTTCTCCGCCGGCATCGCGCTCGGAGTGATCGGGGTCGTCGTGTTCCTCTACAGCGCGACGCTCGACCCGACCGCGCTCTCGACGTACGCGGTCCAAGAGGTCGCCGCGGTCGCGGGCGCGGTCGGCCTCCCGGCGCTGCTGTTCGGCATCGTCGTCCTCCTGCCGGTGGACCGGCGGATGCTGTACCTCGCGGGCGCCGGGATCGCGGTCACGCTCGTCGGGACGGGCGCGTTCACCTGGGCGTACCCGCACAACTGGAACGTCGTCGTCAACCCCGACTACAGCGCGCAGATCGTCGCCCTGTACACGCTCGGGCTGGTGGCGGTCATCGGCGCGACCGGCGGCGCCCTGGTCGCCCACCGGGTCGAGCGCGCGACGGGCGGCGCGGTCGCGAGCGGCGCGGCGGGCGGTACGGGCACCGGAGGCGGCGCCGCGGACGCGGGGGGCGCGTCGGGTTCGGGAGCGTCGGGGGCCGGCGGCGAGGAAGTCACCGAGGAGTCGGTCCGCACGGACATCGAGCGCGAGCTGGAGGACGCGGAGCTGACGTGGGGCGGCGTCGAGCGCTCCGAGACGCGGCGGCTGGAGCTGAACACGAGCGCCGTCGACGAGGCCGACGTCGACACCGAGAAGCTGGCGGGCTCCGCGACGGAGACGCGGACGACCACTAGCACGGTCAACGACGCGGTCTCGGAGCTGAAGGGCCTCCAGGGCGGCGACGTGAAGACCGACAGCGGCCAGGGGACCGACGACCAGGCCGCGAAGCTCCGCGAACTGCGCGAACAGCAGCGGAAGGAGGCCGAAGCGGAGGACGAGGACGGGTCGGTCGTCGACAGGATCAAGGGCCTGTTCGGCTGAAGCGGCCGAGTGGCGCTCGGTATTCTTTATAAGACGACGGTTCGGCAGCGGGTGCTGTCGCGTTCTCAGTCGCTTATTTATAAGTAACCGACAGTCAGTCGGCGACGAACACCGCCGAATCCCCAGTCGTTCGCTTATAAATGGAAGACGGTAGAGCGACGGAGATACCTCCAAAGCCCCAGTCGTGAGGCGGGCGCACGCTCGCTGTGCTCCTCGTCACTCGCTTCGCTCGTTCCTGCGGTGCTTACTTCGCCTGCGCCCGCCTCACGACTGCCCCTTTGAGTCCCGCCCGACTGCGACCGCACCGCACCTCACGCCTCCCCAGCCTCGTCACCGGACTACGTCCGGTTTCAAGCGAGAGCTTCGCTCTCGCCCCGTCGGCGGCTCTCCGCTTCGCTCCGGACCGTCGACTCCCTCGCGCGTGCTGACTTGCGGCCGCCGGTGGCGGCCGCTCGCAGGCACGCAGGGAGGCGCTACGCGCCTCTTACAGCCGGCGGCAGAGCCGCCGGCGACGCCACCGCGAATTGATTTGCGAATGGACGCGAGCCGGTCGTCCGACGCCCGTCGCTCGCCCATTTATATATCTCCCGCCGCGTAGTTCGGGCGTGTCCCGCGTCACCGTCAGCATCGACCCGCACGTCCACTCCGAGGGGAGCTACGACGGCCACGAGCCGGTCGAGCTGATTCTCGAACACGCGGCCGAGATCGGGCTCGACGCGGTCGTCATCACCGACCACGACGTGATCCGGGAGTCGAAGCGAGCGGCGGAGATCGCCCCCGAGTACGGGCTGATCGGCATCCCCGGCGTGGAGGTGTCGACCGCGCACGGGCACCTGCTCGCGATCGGCGTCGAGCGGATGCCGCCACGCGGGCGGACGTACGCCGAGACGGTCAGCTGGATCCGCGACCGCGGCGGGGTCGCCGTCGTCCCGCACCCGTTCCAGCGCTCGCGCCACGGCGTCCGCCAGCGCAACATCCCGACGCCCGGGCCGGACGCGGACGCGGACGAGCCCGTCGCGGCGGACGGCGCCCCCGAAGCCGGAGAGGTCGAAACGGACCCGGACCCGGACCCGGACCCCGCCGCGGCGGTCGCCGAGGTCGACGCGATCGAGGTGTTCAACGCGTGGCTGTTCACGGGGTACCGGAACCGTCGCGCGCGGCGCTTCGCTGCCGAACACGGCTACCCCGGAATCGCCGCGAGCGACGCGCACCACCTCCAGTACGTCGGCCGGGCGTTCACGGAGCTGACGGTCGAGGGCGCCGAGTCCGTTCATGAGGTCACCGCCGACGACGTGCTGGCGGCGATCCGCCGCGGCACGACGACCGTCGAGGGGCGCCGCGCGCCGATCCGGATGGCCGCGAAACACTACGTCGGCGCGGCCGGGCGCCGGTCTGCGTACTACGCGCGAACCGGCGCGGCCCGCGGCGCGCGAGCCACCAAGCGGACCGCGGTCGACGGCGCCGTCGCCGCGAAGGTCGCCGCGCTTCAGTCGGTTCACCGCACCCGGCGGCTCCTCTCCTGGTTCGCCTGAGGAACCGAGACCGAGGCGCGGCGCCCGCGGAGAACGGGGTTTTTGCCCGCGGCCGCGAATGGATTCCCATGAGCCACGACAGACGCGAGTCCGGGTTCAAGCGGCGGACCCGGGTCGCGGACGCGAGGGCGACGCTGCTCGACGCCGTCACGCCCCACGACCGGACGGAGTCGGTCCCGGTCGAGGCGGCGGACGGCCGCGTCGTCGCCGAACCGATCGACGCGCCCGCGCCGGTGCCGGGGTACGATCGCGCCGCGATGGACGGGTACGCGGTCCGCGCCAGCGACACCTTCGGCGCGGGCGACCGCTCGCCCGCGGTCCTCGCGGCGAAGTCCGCCGAGGCCGAGGCCGACGCGGTCACGCCCGGCGAGGCCGCCCGCGTCCACACCGGCAGCGCGGTGCCCGAGGGCGCGGACGCGGTCGTGATGATCGAACAAGTCGAGGAGGTCGGCGACGAGGTGGAGGTGTTCGACGCGGTCGCGACCGGCGAGAACGTCGGCGAGGCCGGCGAGGACGTCGCCGACGGCCAGCGGCTGTACGAGCCCGGCCACGTCCTGCGCCCCTCCGACCTCGGGCTCCTGCGCTCGGTCGGCCTCGACCGCGTCTCGGTCCGCGAGCCGCCCGAGGTCGCCGTCATTCCGACCGGCGAGGAGTTAGTCGAGTCCGACCCCGGCCCGGGCGAGGTGATCGAGACGAACGGGCTCACGGTCTCGCGGCTCGTCGAGCGCTGGGGCGGCGAGGCGCGCTACCGCGACGTGGTCACCGACGACCCGGAGGCGCTCCGGGAGGCGGTCGCGGCCGACCTCGACGCCGACGTGGTCGTCACCACCGGCGGCTCCTCGGTGGGCGAGCGGGACTTGATCCCCGAGGTCGTCGACGGCCTCGGCGAGGTGCTGGTCCACGGCGTCGCCCTGAAGCCCGGCCACCCGGTCTGCCTCGGGGCGGCCGAGGGGACGCCGATCGTCTCGCTCCCGGGCTATCCGGTCGCGTGTATCGTCAACGCGGCGCAGTTCCTCCGGCCCGCCCTGAAACGCGCGGTCGGGACCGACGCCGAGCCGTTCCCGACGCGGCGCGCGACGCTCGCCCGGAAGGTCGCGAGCGAGCCCGGCGTGCGGACGTTCGCGCGGGTGACGCTCTCGGAGTCGGACGACGAAACCGACGGGGAAGCCGACGAGAGCGACGGAGACGACGACGAGAGCGCCGACGCGCTCCCGACCGCGACGCCGACGCGCGCGAGCGGCTCCGGTATCCTCTCAAGCGTCGCGCTCGCCGACGGCTGGGTCGTCGTCCCCGAGCCGCGGGAGGGACTCGACGCGGGCGAGGCGGTCGACGTCGAACTCTGGGAGGTGACCGAATGAGCGACCGCAAGGAGTTCCGCGACCTCGCGACGCCGGAGGCCGCGCGAGAAGCGATCGCGTCGCTCGACCTCTCGCCGGCGCCCGAGACGGTCCCGCTGCGGGAGGCCCGCGGGCGCGTCCTCGCCGAGCGGATCGACGCCGCCATCGACGTGCCCGGCTTCGACCGCGCCTCGATGGACGGCTACGCGGTTCGGGCCCGCGACACCTTCGGCGCGGACGAGGCCGACCCCGCCGAGCTCGACCTCGTCGGCGCGGTCCACGCGGGCGCGGCGCCAGACGTGACGGTCGAACCGGGCACCTGCGCCGAGATATCGACGGGCGCGGTGATGCCCGACGGCGCGGACGCGGTCGTGATGGTCGAGCGGACGGACGAGGTCGGCGAGGGCCACGGCGACACTGAGGGCTCCCCGCGGATCGCGTTCCGAACCTCGGTCGCGCCGGGCGACAACGTGATGACCGCGGGGACGGACATCGCGGCCGGCGCCCGCGCGCTCGGTCCGGGAACGCGGCTGACGCCCCGCGAGATCGGCCTGCTTTCGGCGCTCGGCGTCGACGAGGTCCCGGTCGAGGGGCGCCCGCGCGTCGGCATCGTCTCGACGGGCGACGAGCTCGTGCGGCCGGGCGACGAACTCGACCCGGACCGCGGCGAGATATACGACGTGAACTCGACGACGATCGCGGCCGGCGTCGAGGAGGCGGGCGGCGAGCCGGTGCTGTACCCGCACGCCGGCGACGACTACGAGGAGATGGAACGCCTGCTCCGCCGGGCGGCCGACGAGTGCGACCTCGTTCTCTCCTCGGGGTCGACCTCGGCGAGCGCGGTCGACGTCATCTACCGCGTGATAGAGGCGCGCGGCGAACTGCTCCTCCACGGCGTCGCCGTCAAGCCCGGCAAGCCGATGCTCGTCGGGCGGCTGGACCGTACCGAAGAGGCGGACGACTCCCGTGGGAGCGAGTCCGCATACATCGGCCTTCCCGGCTACCCGGTGTCGGCGCTCACCATCTTCCGGACGTTCGTCGCGCCCGCGATCCGCGAGGCCGCCGGGCAGCCCGAGCCGGCGACGGCGACCGTCGAGGGCCGGATGGGCGTCGAGGAGCGGTACGCCGAGGGCCGCCTCCGGCTGATGCCGGTCGGCCTGCTCGACCTCGACGAGGCCGCGACGGAGGGGGGCGACGACCGCCCGCTCGTCTACCCGGTCGACAAGGGGTCGGGCGCGACCACGAGCCTCGTCGAGGCGGACGGCGTCGTCGCGGTCGACCCTGACACGGAGTACCTCGACGTCGGCGAGACGGTCTCCGTCGACCTGTTCTCGCCGGACGTGCGCCCGCCGACCCTGCTCGCCGTCGGCGAGGACGACCCCGCGCTCAACCGCCTGCTCGACCGGCTCGACAACCCCCGCTACCTCGCCGTCGGCTCGCGCGAGGGGCTCCGCCGACTCCGCGACGGCGTCCCCGACGTGGCGGTGACCGCGGGGCCGACCGACCGCGACGTCGACGCCGCGGAACTCGGCGGCTGGACCCGCGAGTGGGGGCTCGCCGTTCCGTCGGGTAACCCCGAGGGGATCGAGGGGCTCGGGGACCTCGTCGACCGCGACCTCCGGTTCCGGAACCGCCCGACCGTCTCGGGGCTCCGGCGCAGCCTCGACGCCGCGCTCGACGACCGCGCGGACGGGCGCGACGCCGACCGCCGCGAACTTGCCGAGGAGATCGACGGCTACGAGCGGACCGCGAAGGGGTTCGAGAGCCCGGTCCGCGCGGTCGTCGCCGGCGACGCCGACGCCGGGCTCGGCCTCCGCGAGACGGCCGAGCGGCTCGGCTGCGGGTTCGTTCCGCTCGGCGAGCAGTCGGTCGTCGTGCGGGCGGCCACCGACCGCATCGACCGCGGGCCGGTCGCGGCGCTGGCGGCGGCACTGGACGGTCGAGACGGGGGCGGCGACGACGAGGCCGCCCTCGACGCGATCCTCGCCGACCTCCCGGGCTACTCGCGGAACAGCCGGAACGACCCCTGACCGACGACGACCTCCGAGCGGTCGCCGTCGCTCTCGTCGTCTCCCGGGGCCCCTTCGCCACCGTTCCCGGCGGTGGTGACGGTCATCTCGCTGACGCCGATCGAGCCGCCGGCCCGCACCACCTCGGCCTCCGCGCGGAGGTCGCCGTTCGCGGGGCGGAGGTAGTTCGCGTTGAGGTTCACCGTCGCGACGCCGCCGTCGAGCGGGTCCTCGAACGTCGTGCGCTGGGCGACGCCGCCGGCCGTGTCGATCAGCGTCGCCGCGACGCCGCCGTGGATCGTCCGCCCGTCGGCGTTGGTGAGCTTCTCGTCGAAGGGGATCGAGAGGACGACGCGGCCGCGCTCGATCGTCTCCACCCTCGTGTTCAGCCACGAGAGGTAGCCGTGATCGTCCTCCAGCTTCCGCCTGACGAACTCCGTCGCCCCGTCGGGGAGCGGATCCATCGCCGCGATCTCCGTGCGGTCCATGTTCCGGGGAATATCCCGGGACGGTTTGTACCCCCCGGAAACGCGAGACAACCGGCCGCCGATTGACGATCTCGCTCACCCGACGCCGAGCCGGATCGGGTCGTCGCTCGGGACGACGTCGACCCTCACCGACTCGCCGATTGCGAACTCACGTTCGGGACAGACGACCTTGACCCCGAACCGGTCCCCACGCGCCGCGAACAGCGACAGGCCGGTCACGCGCTCGCCGTTCGCGAGGACGTCGACCGGCGCCCACTCGACACCGGGCGCTCCGGCGTCCGTGTCGCTGGCTCGGACCGTTCCGATCTCGGTCTCGAAGAGCGACAGCGTCGTCCCGTCCGCCGCGGGCGCCGCGTCGCCCGATACGCGCTTCCGACCCTCTGCCTCGAACGTCCCGCCGCCCGCGTAGTGCGTCAGCCCGCCGTCGAGGGGGACTCCCTCGTCGCTCGCGAGCGCGGCGAACGACGGGCCGGAACCGGACCGACCCGAGCCCGCGCGGCGCGGGCCGTCGAGAACGACGTGGGTCGGACCCCGCTCGACGACGGTCCCGGTCCCGTCCCACGCGACCGGTTCGACGGGCGCGTCGACGTCGACCGGGAGCGACCCGCTCGCTCGGAGGGGATTCGCGTTCGGCGGGCGGAACCCGAGGTGGACGTGGTCGTCGACCCACTGGCCGAAGAAGCCGGAACGGGTCGTCGGGCCGAGCGCGTCGCCGACGGCGACCCGGTCGCCCGGTTTCACCTCGGGGATCACGTGGAGGATCCGCGCGACGGTGCCGGCGGGGGCGCCGGCGCGGGCGCACCACTCGCCGTCGAGGTCGACGACGATCAGGTGGTCCTCGGCGGCCGCGTACGGACGGTCGGGGCAGCCGACGGTCCGGACCTCGCGGACGACCCCGGCGACCGGGGAGCGCCCGACGCCGTCGCCGGGGTACAGGTCGACCGCCCGCCCGCGGTCGTGGGCGGGGTACGGGGAGTTGAACCGCGAGAACTTCTCGTAGTGTTCGACGACGTCGGCGGGGAGCGCGACGGTCGCGTTCGACGGGTCGAGCCCCTCGGTCCGCGGTTCGGTCACGACTCCGCCGCCTCCATCCCCTCGATCACGAAGCGCGCGCCGCCGGCGTCGGACTCGGCGACCGAGAGCGACCACCCGTGCGCCTCGACGATGTCGCCGACGATGGCGAGCCCCAGCCCCGTGCCGCCGCCGAGCGACACGCCGCGCTCGGTGACGCGCTCGCGCTCGTCGGCCGGGATCCCGGGGCCGTCGTCGCCGACCGCGAGCGAGACGGCGTCGCCGTCGCGCTCGACGCGCACGGTGACGGCGACGTCCTCGCCCGCGTGATCGACCGCGTTGCGGAACAGGTTCGAGACCAGCTGTTCGAGGCGGTCGCGGTCGGCCAGCGCGGTCGCGTCGCCCTCGACGGTCAGCGTCGCCTCCGCGGTCTCCAGCCGGGACCAGACCCGTCTGACCGTGGCGTCCAGCGAGACGCGGTCGAGGTCGTCGACCGTCTCCCCCGCCGTCGCCAGCGCGAGCAGCCCCTCGATCATGTCGTCCATCCGCTCGTGGGCGTTCGCCGCCCGCTCTAGGGCGCCGTCCGGGTCGTCGCCGCGCTGGCGGGCCAGTTCGACGGCCGCCGAGGCGGCGGCGAGGGGGTTCCGGAGGTCGTGCGAGACCACGCCGGCGAACTCCTCGAGCCGCTCGTTCTGCCGTTCGAGCTCGGCCTCCCGGCGCTCGAGCTCGGTCTGCCGCCGCTCGCGCGCTGTGACGTCGCGCAGCAGGAAGACGTGCCCGCGGTCGGTCCCGCGGGGGTCGGTTATCGGGTTCTCCTGGATGTCGAACCGGCGGTCGCCGATGGCGATCGGGTGTTCGTCGCCGACCTCCAGGCGCGGGAACGCCTCCGACAGCGACGAGCCGACCGCGTCCGGCGGGAGGATCGCCTCGGCGGCGGGATTGAGGTCGCGGATGCGGCCGTCGGAACCGGAGACGATGACGGGGTCTTGCATCACCTCGACGGCGGTGTCGCGCGCGACGACCGCGGCGTCGAGCGTGCCGAGCCAGAAGACGGTGCCGTAGAGGAACACGCCGTGGATCACGAACGCGGTCGGCAGCCACGAGAGGTGCGCGTAGCTCCCGACGTCGACGAAGGTGGCGATGCCCGCCAGGAACGGGAACAGCGTGCCGAGCAGCACGACGAACGTCTGGAGCCGGTAGCGGTTCCCGGTCCGCTCGTAGAGGTCGACGACGAGGAGCGCGCCGGCGATACACAGCCCGTACGCGAGGAGGACGAACGCGCCCCCGACGGGGCCGAGCCCGTACCCGAGCAGCGTGAACGGGCCGTCGACGACGGGGGCGATCGAGCGCCGGGCCAGCCCGTGGGTGCCGCTCGACCACGCGAGGAGGACCCAGACGAACGCCGGGGTCGAGAGCGCGACGATCCGGTTCTCCGTCCGCCAGCGGTCGTGCCCGGTGAACGCGAAGGCGAAGAGGATCCAGAGGACGGGTAACGCGCCCATGAGCGGCGTCGCCAGGTTGAGCGCGACCGTCATCGCGACCTCGCCGGGCGCGGCGACGCGGAGCGCGTACAGGAGGGAGACGCCGCCGCCGCACAGCAGGTAGAGGGCGACCTCGATCCCGCCGGGCTCGTCGCGCTCGCGCCACGCGACCCGGCCGAGCCAGAGCCCGATGCCTCCCGCCAGCAGGCAGGCGGTCAGGTACGCTTGGACCGGCAGCGCGCCGAGGTCGCTCATCGATACCTGAACCACTTCCAGGGTCGACAAAACTGTTGTGTCACGCGCCGGCCGGCGGGCCGCCTCGTCTCCGGGGCTCGCAGCGCGCCGACGGGCGACCGCTCCCGACGCAAAGGGCTTGTACGCCCCCGTCGTCAGATTCGGCATGCGCGTGTACAGGGGCGGGTTCGAGACGCCCGCCGCGGACCGCGAGCCGACGGCGGACCTGCTCGCGTCCGCCGCGGACGGCGTCCCGGCCGTGCGCGTGACCGCGCCGCCGCGGCAGGTCGCGTTCGGTCGGCGCGACGCCCGCGAGCCCGGGTTCGAGGCGGCGAAGCGGGCGGCCGAGGAGGCGGGGTTCCCGCCCCTCGAACGCGACGTCGGCGGGCGCGCGGTCGCGTACACGGGGTCGACGCTCTCGTTCGGCGTCGCGGTGCCGACCGGCGACGGCCGCGGGTCGATCGACTCGCGGTACGAGACCGCGACCGAGACGCTCCGCGACGCGCTCAGCGACCTCGGCGCCGACGTGGTCCGGGGAGAGCCGCGGGCCGCGTTCTGTCCGGGGGACCACTCGCTTCGGATCGCGGGCGGAACTGATGCCTCTGTCGGCGGCAAGGTCGCGGGCCTCGCCCAGCGCGTCCGCGCCGACGCGGCGCTCGTCGCGGGGGTTCTCGTCGTCTCGGCGGCCGACCCCGAGCCGATCGCGCGGGTCACCGAACCCGTCTACGACGCGCTCGACGTGCCGTTCGACGCGGACTCGGTCGGGAGCGTCGCCGACGCCGGCGGCCCGGACGACCCGACCGCCGTCGCCCGCGCCGTCGAGGCCGCGCTCGTCGACGGGCCGTGGGGCGACGGCGAGCGCGAGATCGTCCGCGTCGACGGGGAAGACGCCTGAGCGCGTCGCGGCCCGCGGTTCCGACGTTTCGACGTGCTTTTTATGCGCGGGGGACTGGGTTCGCGCATGGCCGAATTCAAAGTCGTCGTCGCCGACCCCGAGACCGGCGAGACGTTCCAGCGAGAGGTCGACGGACAGGACGCCAACCGATTCCTCGGTCGCGAACTCGGCGACGAGATCGGCGGCGACGCCGTCGGACTCTCCGAACACACCATCGAGCTCACCGGCGGCTCCGACGAGACCGGGCGCCCGATGCGCGAGGACGTCTCCGGCACGCGCCTGAAGGAGCTCCTCTTGGAGGGCGGCGTGGGCTTCGAGCCGTCCCGAGAGGGCGAGCGCAAGCGCATCACCGTCCGCGGCCGCGAGATCGACGACGACGTCGCGCAGATCAACGCGAGCGTCGTCGACGGCGAGGGCGACGTGGCGGCCGCGCTCGGCGAGGGCGACGCGGACGGCGACGAGGCCGACGAGTAACGACGCCGCGATGCCTCGCGTTCCCTCCGACGGCGAGGACGTCTCTTCGATCCGCGTCTCGCTCGCCCGGAGCGGCGGCACTCGCCGCCCCTGCGTCAGGCTCCCCGACGACGACGCGCTCGACGGCCGCGTCGAGTCCGGGACCTGCGACGCGCTCGGCGTGAGCCAGGGGGACCTGATCCGGGTCGCGATCGACCGCGAGGAGCACCACGCGCGGGTCGCGAGCGACTCGCGGGGGCGGCTCCTCCGCGGCGCGTTCGACAACCGGCGGCTCGCGCGCGAGGCGAGCGAGGGGACGAACCGGCTGGTCGAGTGGCTCGACGCGAACGGCCGGGAGCCGGGCGACAGCGTCGTCCTCGACGTCGTGGTGCCCGGCGAGCTGTACGGGCTCCGGGTCCCCGGCGAGCGGACCGTGTACGACGCGAATCGGAGCCCGCGGTCGTCGCTCGCGGACATCGCCCGCGACGTGGACGGCTGAGTGAGGGCCGCGACGGTCGACGGTCGTCGCCGGCGGACAGCGGCGTCAGGCCGAACCGCTTATTCTCGCTCGGTCCCGAGGTCGCGCCATGCGAGAGGTCGACGCGGATCTGACGGCGCTCGACCGCGCGATCATCAACGCGTTCCAGGGCGGGTTCCCGGTCGCGGAACGGCCCTTCGACGCCGCGGCGGCCGCGCTCGCGGAGCGCGGCGTCGACGTGACGGGCCCGGAGCTCTGCGAGCGCGTCCGCGAACTCGACGAGGAGGGAATCCTCTCGCGGTTCGGCGCGCTCGTCAACGCCGAGGAGATCGGCGGCGCGGCGTCGCTCGTGGCGATGCACGCCCCCGAGGACCGCTACGACGAGATCGCGGAGACCGTCAACGAGTTCACCGCGGTGGCGCACAACTACGAGCGGGAGCACCCCCACCTCAACATGTGGTTCGTGGTGAGCGTCGCCGACCACCCGGACCCCGACAAGGACGGGAGCGACCGCGTCGAGGAGGTGCTCGAAGAGATCGAGGCCGCGACGGACCAGGAGACGTACAACCTCCCGAAGCTCCGGGAGTTCCACGTCGGCGCGAAGTTCCTCGTCGACGGGCCGGTCCCCGACGGCGACGTGGACCTGTCGGACCTCGGGCCCACCGTGGAACCGAGCGACCGGGAGACGCTCACCCCCGACGAGCGCGACCTGATCGTCGAGATTCAGGGCGGGCTCCCGGTGACGGAGACCCCGTACGCTGACGTCGCGGCCGCGATCGGCGCCGATGTCGGGTGGGTGATCGAGACGGTCAAGCGGTTCGAGCGGGAGGGGAAGGTGCGCCGCGTCGGCGTCATCCCGAACCACTACGCGCTCGGCTACACGGAGAACGGGATGACGGTCTGGAACGTGCCCGAGGAGGTCTTAGACGAGGTCGGCCCCGCCGTCGCTGACTTGGACTTCGTCACGCACTGCTACGAGCGGCCGCGCCACGCCGGCGTCTGGGAGTACAACTTCTTCGCGATGACGCACGGCCGCACCGAGGCGGAGAGCGAGCGCCGGATCGCGGAGGTGCGGGAGCTGATGGACGAGCACTGGGACGTCGGCGCCGACGACTGGGACACGCTGTTCTCGACGCGTATCCTGAAGAAGACCGGTATCCGCATCGCGGACCGGGCGGACAGCAACACGGCGTGACTCCGCTGTACCACGACCTCGCGGGCGAGACGGTCGCCGTCTTCGGCGGCGGTTCCGTGGGGGCGCGAAAGGCTGCCGGGTTCGACGAGGCGGGCCGGATCGTCGTCGTCAGCCCCGAGTTTGACGAGCGGCTGCGCTCGCTCGCGGACGGGCGCGAGGCGGACGGGCGCGAGGCGGACGGGCGCGCGGACGGCGACGGTGCGGACGGGCCGCCGGTCGAACTGGTCCGCGCCGCTCCGGACACGGACGAGATTCCCGACTGGCTCGACCGGCTCGACCCGGCGCTCGCGGTCGCGGCGACCGACGACGCCGCGGTCAACGCCGCCGTCGAGGCCGCGGCGCTCGATCGGGGAATCTTAGTCAACCGGACGGACGTCTCCGGCGGCCGCGATCCGGGCAGCGTCGTGGTGCCCGCGACGGTCGAGGACGAGCCGGTGACCGTGGCGCTCTCGACGGGGGGCACGAGCCCCGCCTTGGCGAAGGCGCTCCGGGAGCGGATCGAGGCCGAGATCGAGGGGGCCGGCGAGATGGCTGCGCTCTCGGGGGAGATCCGCGAGGAGCTGAAATCGGAGGGTGTCGACCCCGAAACGCGGCGGGAAGCGGTCCGGCGCGTTGTCAGATCCCGGGGGGTTTGGAAGGGTTTACAAAAGGGGAGATCCAACGGACGGCAAGAGGCCGACACCGTGATCGAGGAGGTACTCGACCGATGAGAGAGACGGGTGCGATCGCCGGCGCGAGCGTCGCCCACGCCGACGCGACCGTCGACGAGATCGAGGCCGCCGGCGGCGACGGCGTCCGCGCGACCGTCTCCGACCTGCTCGCGCGCGAAGGAGTCGAGGAGGCGTTCGCGGTCCAGACGTGTAACCGCTCGGAGGCGTACGTCGTCACGGACCGGACCGTCGACGGGGCGACGGCGCTGTCGACGTTCGCGCCGGAGGTGCGCGCCGGCGCGGTCCGCCGCCTCGACCACGAGGAGAGCTTAGAACACCTGATGCGGGTCGCCTCCGGGCTGGAGTCGCTCGTGCTCGGCGAGGACCAGATCATCGGCCAGCTGCGGGAGGCCTACGAGGAGTCGAAGTCCGCGGGCGGGATCGGCCCCGTCCTCAAGGACGCCGTGACGAAGGCGCTCCACGTCGGCGAGCGCGCGCGGACGGAGACCGAGATCAACGAGGGGGTCGTCTCGCTCGGCTCCGCGGCCGTCCGGCTCGCGGCCGGCGAGATCGACCTGACAGACGGGACGGCCGTCGTCGTCGGCGCCGGCGAGATGGGAACGCTCGCCGCTCGAACGCTCGACGACACCGCCGTCTCGGAGATCGTCGTCGCCAACCGCACGGTGCCGCACGCGGAGTTCGTCGTCGAGGAGGTCGACACCCCCGCGGAGGCGGTGTCGCTCGCGGACCTCCCCGCGATCATCCCCGACGCCGACCTCGTCGTCACCGCGACCGGGAGCCCGGATCTGGTCGTCCACCCCTCGTACGTCGACGGCGCGGGGCGGCTCGTCTGTATCGACATCGCGCAGCCGCGCGACGTCGACCCCGCGGCGGGCGCCCGCGAGGGTGTCACCGTCTACGACATCGACGACCTCGAGGACGTCACCCGGCGGACCCGCGAGAGCCGCGCGGAGGAGGCCCGGAAGGTCGAGTCGATCATCGACGAGGAGCTCGACCGCATCCTGGAGGCGTACAAGCGGAAGCGCGCCGACGACGCGATCTCGGCGATGTACGCCGGCGCGGACCAGGTGAAGGCCCGCGAGCTCGACCGCGCGATGTCGAAGCTGGAGGCGCAGGGCGACCTGACCGACGAGCAGCGCGAGACGGTCGCGGACCTGGCCGACGCCCTCGTCGGCCAGCTGCTCGCGGCGCCGACGCGCTCGCTCCGCGACGCCGCGGGCGAGGACGACTGGGAGACGATCCGGACCGCGCTCCGGCTGTTCGACCCCGAGTTCGCGTCGGAGGCCGAAAGCCCGGAGGAGGCGGACATCGCCGACGCCGCGGCCGGCGGCCCGGACGCGGTTCCGGACTCCGTCGCCGAGGAGCTCGACGACTAATTTAAGCAGTCGCTCGCGAGACCGGCGCTCCGTTTCGGGTTCCAATCCATATAAGACCGCGCGGGCGGAACGGAGGCGTAATGGAACTCGGTTCGCGGGACGCGTTCTCCCGGATGGGGACGCTCGGCATCGAGGAGGAGTTCTACATCGTCGATGCCGACGGCAATCCCACGTCCGGGACCGACGACCTCGTGTACGGCCGCGACCCGCCAGCGGCGGTGCCGGAGGGGTTCGACCACGAGCTGTTCGAGTGTACCATCGAGGCGCAGACGGAACTGATCGAGGACCCGGCGAACGCCGCGGACGCGCTCGCGACGGTCCGCGAGGCGCTCGTCGACCACGCCGCCGCGGACGGGTATCAGATCGCGGCCGCGGGCCTCCACCCGGCGGCGAAGTGGCGCGAGCTCGACCACGTTCGGAAGCCGCGGTATCAGGCCCAGCTGGACCGGATCCAGTACCCGCAACACCGGAACACGACCGCGGGGCTCCACGTCCACGTCGGCGTCGACGACGCGGACAAGGCCGTCTGGGTCGCGAACCGCCTGCGGTGGCACTGCCCGGTGCTGCTCGCCTTGTCCGCGAACTCCCCGTTCTGGAACGGGTTCGACACCGGACTCGCCTCGGCCCGCGCGAAGGTGTTCGAGAACCTCCCGAACACTGGGATCCCCTCGGCGTTCGACGACTTCGACGCGTTCCAGCGGTACGAACGCCGGATGGTCGAGACGGACTCCATCGCGGACCGCGGCGAGCTGTGGTTCGACGTGCGCCCCCACACGGGCCACGGCACGGTGGAGGTTCGCGCGCCCGACGCGCAGCGCGACCCCGAGGTCACGCTCGCGCTCGCCGAGTACGTCCGCGCGCTGGTCGTCGACTACGCCGAGCGGTACGAGGACGGCGAGTCGCCGTCGACGCTGCGCCGCGAGCTGCTCGACGAGAACAAGTGGCGCGCGATCCGTCACGGCCACGAGGCCGCGTTCGTCGACCGCGACGGCGAGGGGACGACCGCGCTCGGCGAGGTCGTCGCGGCGGAGTGCGACCGGCTCGGCGTCGACGGTATCCGCGAGGTGTACGAGGCGGAGAGCGGCGCCGCGCGCCAGCGCCGGATCCGCGACGAGGAGGGCGCCGACGCGCTGCGTTCGGACCTCCTCGTGAGCCCCTAACCCCGGAATCGAACGCCTCTGGGGCGCTCCCGGGGGTTCCGTCGGAACGAAAGCGACGAGAAACGCTTTTGGCCGCGTAGCCCCCAGTTTCCGGCATGACCACGGACGATTCACCGACCGAGCCGGGAGACGACCCGGAGGAGTCGCCGACGGACCGGACCCGCGAGGAGCTTCGGAAGACGAAAGAGCGGCTCGGCGAGGGCGCGGACAGGGCGGTGAAGGGGTTCGACGACAACGTCGTCGACCTGCTCGCGTGGCTGCTCGACACCGAGACCCGCGCGCGCATCTACGTCTACCTCCGCGATAACCCCCACAGCACGAGCGACGAGGTCGCCGACGGCACGGGGCTGTACCCCAGCACCGTCCGCGAGGCGCTCGCCGAGCTCCACGACGAGGGGACCGTCGAGCGCGGCAAGCGGAAGGCGGAGGGGGCGGGCAACAACCCCTACGAGTACGAGGCCATCGCGCCGAGCGAACTGGTCCGCACCGTCGTCGGCGACGTCCAGGCCGAGCTGAACGCCGTCTTCAACCTCGACCGCCGGCTCGGCGGCGAGTCGCCCGACGGCGACACCGAACCGGTCCAGATATCCGTCGACGGCGAGGACGGCGACGGCGTCGACGACGAGGCATCTGACGGAGATGAACCCGAAGGCGGCGAAGACACCGGAGGCGACGAAGCGGACGGTGACGACGACGCGGACGGTGACGACGCGGACGGCCACGAGCCGACGAACTGATTCGGCCGGCACCGACCGCGCACCGCCCGACCGCGGTTCGGGACGTTTTAAGTTCGACCCGCGCAACGGAGAGGCATGAACGTCGCGCTGGGGGGTACGTTCGATCCCGTTCACGACGGCCACCGCAAGCTGTTCGAACGGGCGTTCGAGCTGGGTGACGTCACGGTCGGGCTCACCTCCGACGACTTGGCGCCGGAGACCCGACACGTCGAGCGGTACGTCCGCCCCTACGACCGGCGCGAGCGCGACCTGGAGGCGGAGCTGGCCCCGCGGGCCGAAGCGCACGGGCGCGAGTACGAGATCCGCGAACTGACGGAGCCGACCGGCATCGCGGTCGAACCGGAGTTCGACGCGCTGATCGTCTCCCCCGAGACGAAGGCCGGCGGCGAGCGGATCAACGAGATCCGCGCCGAGCGCGGCCGCGACCCGCTCGATCTGGTCGTCGTCGACCACGTGATCGCCGAGGACGGCGAGCGCATCTCCTCGACGCGGATCGTCGCGGGCGAGATCGACGAACACGGTAACCTCACCCCCGACCGCGAGGGGCGGGGCGCGACGCGACCGGAATGACGGGCGACGACGCGAGCGACGAGCGAACGGCGGACGGCGCGAGCGACGGCGGCGCGGCCGCGTCTCGACGCGCGGCGCTCCGACGGATAGCCCTCGGCGAGACCGGATTCGAGCGGGCGACGGTGTGGAGCGCGGTCGGCCTCGCGCTGTCGTACGTCGCGTTCGACGTGACGGCCGCGGCCGGCGTCGGAAGCGCGCAGACCACCGGCGTCCTCGCCGCGGTGACGGCGATCGGCGCGGTCGCGTTCGCCGCGACCGGCGGCGGCGCGTTCCCGGCGATACTGCTCGCCTACGGACCGTTCGCGGGGACGCTGCTTCGGGAGCTCGGACCGGAGCCGTACCTCCTCCCGCTCGCGGCCGGCGCCCCGGCCGCCGCCGCGTTCACCGCGCCGCTCGCCCTCGCCGGCGCGGTCGCGGTCGCGGTGGGCGCCGCGTCGACGGTCGTCGGCTTCCTCCTCTCGCGGATCGCCGCGTCGCGGTAGCGCCGCGACCCGAACCGCCTCACTCGTTGAGCTTCCCGTTCAGCACCTTCGCGGCGACGAGTATCGGGTCCCACACCGGACTGAACGGCGGCGCGTACGCGAGGTCCAAGCGCTCGACCTCGGGGACGGTCATGTCCGCCTCGATCGCGGTCGCGAGCGTGTCGATCCGGACCGCGGCCCGGTCGGTGCCGACGATGCTCCCGCCGAGCAGACGCCCGGTGTCCCGGTCGGCGACGAGGGTCACGTCGGTTTCGGCCGCGCCCGGGTAGTAGCCGGAGCGCGAGCCGGCGGTCACCGTCTCGTCCACCGGGTCGAAGCCGGCCGCCTCGGCCTTCTCGGGATCTAAGATTCCGACACGGGCGGCCTCGGCGTCGAACGCCTTCACGGCCGCGGTGCCCGCGATGTCGCCGACGGGCGTCGGGTCGCCGGCGACGGTCGCACCGATGGCGCGCCCGGCACGGTTCGCGGTGAGGCCGAGCGGGAGCCAGTCGGGCTCTCCGGTCACCGCGTGGCGGGCGGTCGCGCAGTCGCCCGCGGCGTACACGTCCGGGAGGCTGGTGCGGCCGCGGTCGTCGACGCGGACCGCGTCGCCCGGCCCGAGGTCGACGCCGGTGCCGTCGAGGAGGTCGGTGTTCGGCCGGATGCCGACGCCGACGACGGCCATATCGACCGGGAAGCGCTCGGGAACGGTCCCGTCGAGGTCGCCCCCGACCTCGACCGCCTCGATCCGGTCGTCGCCGACGAGCGCCTCGACCGGCGAGTCGGTGTGAACCGTGACGCCCTCGGCTTCGAGGGCCGCCTCGACGCGGTTCCCGACAGTCTCGCCGAACGGCGAGAGGAGGTGGCCGGAGCGGTGGAACACGTGGACATCCAGCCCGCGCTCGGTCAGCGCCTCCGCGACCTCGACGCCGACGTACCCGCCGCCGACGACCGCGGCGGTCTCGGGCGCCGGCATCGCGGCGTTGCGCTCGACGCGCTCGCGGTCGACCGCGCTCACGTCCGCGCGTTCGCGGTCGTAGGCGTCCGGATCGGCGACGTACGCGTCGATGGCGGCGGCCGCGTCCATGTCGTGGAGCGTGAACGCGCCGTCGACGCCTCGCACGTCGAAGGGACCGGTCGTCGCGCGCGCCCCGGTGGCGACGAGCAGGTCGCCGTACGCCTGCTCGAAGCGGTCGCCGTCGGCCGTCTCGACGGTGGCGCGCTTCGCGTCGGGGTCGGCGGCGACGACCTCGCTACCCCGACGGAGGTCGATCCCCCGCTCGTCGACGTCGCTCGGCGACAGCGAGAGGAGGTTCGACATGCGCTCGACGTAGCCCGCGATGAAGTACGGCATCCCGCAGTAGGCGTACGAGATCCACCGGCCCTTCTCGAAGACGACGACCTCGCGGTCGGGCGCCTCGCGCCGGAACTTGCTGGCCGCGCTCAACCCCGCCGCGTCGGCGCCGACGACCACGAACGGATCGCTCATAGCCGGACATCGACGGGGCGGGTGAAAAAGTCACGCCGCGGGTGCGGGCCGGACACGCGACCGGGAGAGCGCGGCCTCGCGCGGCCGTCGGCGGTCGACCGCACGCGGGTGCGGTCGGGCGCGCTCAGTCCTCGTCCGCGAGCCGCGAGAGCGTCTCGCGGGCGTTCGCGACCGCCTTCTCCTTTTTCGCCGGGTACGCCTCCACCTTCGTGCGGACGGTGAGCCCCGGGCCGAGCCGGACCTCGTCGCGGAACGCCGCCTGCTTGTCGAGGCGGAGGAACAGCGCGCAGTTGTCGTCGACGCGCTCGTCGAGCTCGTCGAGGACGCGGTCGAGGTCCTCCAGCTCGGAGAGCCGGTCGAGCACGTGTCGCATCTCGTCGGCCCGCTCGACGCGCGCCGAGAGGACGACGATCCGGTCCCCGTGATGCCCCACGTTCTCGACGCGTTCGAGCTCGACGTCGTCGGGCAGCAGGGAGAACAGCGCCTGCTCGACGCGTTTCACGTCCTCAGTGGCGTACGAGAACGCGCGGAGGTCGACGTAGTGGAAGGGGACTTTCGGCATGCGGTACGAGTGGGGGCGGCGTTACTCCTCGCTCTCGACGGCGTCGAGCGCGTCCTCCGGGACGCCCGTCTCCTGGCCGTCCTCGAAGCTGACCGTGTACGTCGCGTCGCCGAACATCGTCTCCATCACCTGCGTAATCTTCCCCGTCTCGCCGTCGTACTCGCTGTGTTTGTCGTGGAGCACGACCTCGTCTTCCTTCTCGAAGCTCATGGCGTCTCGTTCCGGTGGGACGGTTAAAAGCGCGCGGATCCGGAGCGAGACGGGGGGTGCGAGACGGGGGGTGCGAGACGAGAGGGACGAGCCGCTGGAAACAGCGGAGTCGAGCCGGCGGAGGCCGCGGGGCGGACACGCCCGTCGCCTCACGTCAGCGCGAGCAGCGCCGCGCCGAACGCGACCATCAGCGCGAGCCCGACCGCGAGCCAGACGACGGCGCTGTCGACGGCGACCGCGACCGCGACCGCGACGCCGACCGCGACCAGCCCGAAGACCGCGCCCGCGACCCCGCCGCGCTGTACCAGGCGGTCGAGGCCGTTCACCGCGCGCTGTCGGGCCGGCGGCTCCGGCGTGCGCTCCGGAGGGGCGGAGAGCTCCTCGTCGACGGCGACCGCCTCCTCGGGGGCCTCGGGCGACGGGTCGACCCGAACGTCGACGTACGTCGTGTTCGACCCGTAGCCGGTGACGATCTTCAGTTTGCCGCGAACGGCCTCGTCGACGGCGGCCGTCGAGACGTGGACGTGGCGGGTGGCCTCGTCGGCGACGAAGTGGTTCCCCTCGTCGAGCGCGGCCACCCGGTCGAGCTCGTCGTCGAAGTGGAGGTGGACGTGCGTCGAGCGCCCGCTGTTCTCGAGCACGACCGGGAACGGCCCGTCGGTGACGAACGAGTCCGGGGCGTCGATGTCGTGGACCGCCTCCCCGTTCAGTTCGACGTCGAGTGTCGGCACGGGTGGGACCACGACCCCGTACTAAAAAAAGATTCACACGAGTGAGGGCTTCCGAGGGCGCGCGGGAGCGACTCGTTCCGCGGCGGCCGGTCGATCGCGGTCCGCTACGCCGCGGCCTCTTCGCGCATGTCCGGCGGGAGGAGGTTCGGGATCCCGTCCTCGATGGGGTACGTCTCGCCGCACTCCGTACAGGTGAGCGTCCCGGCGAGGACCTCCTCGTCGTCCGCGTCGTCGACGTCGAGTTCGAGGGCCGCCTTGTCGAGCGGACAGCAGATCACGTCCATCAGGGATTCCTTCATACCGCTCGGTTGGGTTGGACCGATAAAAAAGCGTGCGGGTCGCGGCGGCTCGGAAGCTAACGTATTTGTCACCCGTCCGCGTACGTCGGTTTTATGCGGTTCTGTGACGAGTGCGGGTCGACGATGTACGCCGAGGGGGACGCGTGGGTGTGTCGCTCCTGCGACAGCGAGGAGCCGCGTGACTCGGGAGACGAGGCGGCGATGGCGACGCGGGACGCGCAACGGGACGACGGGGCGCCCGCCGTGGCCGACGCGACGGACGGCTCCGCCGAGACGACGCGGGAGCCCTGTCCGGCGGACGGCTGCGACGGCGACCGGGCCCGCTACGAGATGCTGCCGAAGCCGGGGGGCTCCTACGAGGTCCGGTTGTTCACCTGCGTCGAGTGCGGCCACAAGTGGCGCGAGTCCTGACGGCGCCGCTCGCGGAACGTCCGAACGGAGGGCCCCGCGGGACCGACCGCTCCGGATAACAACCTCTTTGCCGCCGCGCGCCGCCCTCCGTGACATGGGCATCCCGTCGGAGCGGATCGAGCGGCTGTTCGCCCTCGCCCGCGAGGCGGTCGTCGATGACGAGTACGACCGCGCCCGCGAGTACGTCGCCCGCGCCCGCCGCATCGCCGAGCGCAACCGCTGTGGCGTTCCCTCCGAGCTCTCCAGGCGCGCCTGCGACGACTGCGCCGTCTACCTCCGGCCCGGAAGGACGAGCCGCGTCCGGACGCGACCCGGTCGCGTGGTCGTCCGCTGCCTGGAGTGCGGGGCGACGGCGCGGTACCCCTACGGCGGGGAGTGAGCGGGAAGAAGACGCCGCGCCTACTCGGCGCGCTCGCGCAGTCGTTCGAGCACCGAGACCGTCCCGTCCATGAACCCCTCGTCGAGCACCGCGTCAGCGGCCTCGCGCGCGGCGGCGTCCGCGTTGGCGACCGCGTACGACTCGCCGGCGACGCCGAACGTCGAGACGTCGTTCTCGCTGTCGCCGACCGCGACGAACTCCTCGACGTCGAGCCCGAGCGCCTCGGCGACGACGCCGAGCGCCCGCCCCTTGCTCACGCCCGTCGACTTGACGTGGTAGGCGTAGCCGGTGTCGACGACCTCCACGTCGTCGGCGGCGGCGGCGACCTCGCGGAGCAGGGCCTCGTCGGCGTCGGGCGAGACCGCGACCTCCGTCTCGCGCCAGCGGTTCACCGTGTCGCCGTCGCCCCAGCCGACCTCGCCGCCGCGCTCGCGGAACGCCTCGACGACGGCCCGGGCCGCGTCCGGGTCGCCGACGAGCGTCGTCTCGCCGTCGACGTACGCGACGCCCCCGTTCTCCGCGATCACCGTCTCCTCGCGGCCGAGGAAGTGCGCGAGCGCGACCGGGTACGGGAACGCCTTCCCGGTGGCGAAGACTATCGGCGCGTCCCAGTCCGGCAGCAGCTCGAAGGCTCGCGGGTCGATCCGACCGGTCGGCGTCGTCAGCGTGCCGTCGATGTCGAGCGCGAGGGGCGGAACCATACCCGCGAGTCGACGACTCGGCGACAACTGTCTTCCGTTCGATCGGCTCTGTTGAAATCCTCAGTAGGTGATATATTCTGCCCCGGTTGCGGTCAATACTGGTTACACAATTACCGCGCCCACCGACTACTTCTCAGAAGTCTATTAGGAACGCCGTACAAGATTCAGAGTGTGGGTTCAGCAGTCGGCCCTCGTTGGTTTCAAACCGACTTGGATACATCAGTCGGTCAGTTGACTTGGGCACTTTTCATAGGATTCATCGTGTAGCAGTAGATTCATGATTCTGTAGACTCCCTAGACCCTCTGGCTACGACCCCCTTCAATCATATGTCTATAGACCTAAGTCATCGCCTATGTCCACAGATGAGAGGTCAATTAAGGAGTTTAACGCCAACCGATCCCTTGGCGACCGAACCCTTGGAGGGACTCTCACCATCACTTCCGAAGCCATCGAATTCACCCCGAATAAAGTCGACGAATCTCAGGGAAAACACGTTGTCAACATCCCCTTTGACGAGATTCTAGACGTGGGTGTTGAGGAGAAGTTCAGTGGCGGATTCCGAGAGACAGTGTTTGGTGGTGGTCTCCGAGATCGGTTGCGGATTGAGATGGAAGATGGTACAGAAGAGTTGTTCGTCGTGAACAACCTTGGCGAGGTGGTGAGCGAACTGGAGATACTTGCTGACGAGGATGATAGGGCGTCGGCTGCGGAGATGGTGAGGCAAAAGAACCAATCGAAAACTCTCGTAGATAAACTTACAACTGCCGTGGCGTACGTCCTTGGTGGTATAGCTCTTCTCCTCGGGATCTCGTATCTCGTCACAGCGGATGTCGCCGTGGCTGCTCTCCTTCTCATATCTGGGGTGATTGGTTTTCCACTGACAAGATCTCGCATTGGGAACTGGTTTGGAGCGAAGATTGGACGATGGGTTGCTACGGCCGTATTCGTGGTTTGTTGGTTGTCCGCGTCGGTACTTCTCGGGTAGCTGTGATTCGTGGGTAGTGTCGTGGGAGTCTATTTTATTCACACAATTTGTGGTTAATCAAATCCTTTGGATTTCACCTACATCGGCTGATTCTAACAGCACTGATTCCGACCCCCATGGTGACCGATACGCGCCCTTCATCTTACACGGCTATCAGAACATCTCTCTGAACTGGTAGATAATCCGATAGTCAATACGCACTCTTCAGCGACCGGCTGTTTCAGGTGAGAATCTGTTTGAAGAATAGGGTTTCAACAGAGCCGTTCGATTGGCTCTGTTACGTAGCGGAATCGGATTGACTGGGTGGTTGTTTATAAGCCGAACAGAGGTGTTGCTGTCGGCTTTTATAAGCAGTTCGTGATTTTGAGGTGAAGACCTCCAAAGCCCCAGCCGCTCGCTTATAAATAACAAACCGTAGATCAACTGCGAACACTTCCAAAGCCCCAGCCGCGAGGACTCGCGCGGCTCGCTGCGCTCCTCGTCACTCGCTTCGCTCGTTCCTGCGGTGCTTACGTCGCCGTGCTTCGTCCTCGCGGCTGCCCCTTTGAGTCCCGCCCCGCACAGCACCGCCCCGCGCCTCACGCCTCCCCAGCCTCGTCAGTCGCCTCCGCTTCGCTCCGGCGACTGACTCCCTCGCGCGTGCTCCTCGCGGCCGCCGAAGGCGGC